>NZ_CAJMXD010000041.1:0-13128 GCF_905219685.1 Barnesiella sp. CU968 | reverse complement strand
GTACCGCAAAGAGTCGTTGCTTTGCAATTCAGGCTATCATGCGAATGTCGGAATCATTCAGGCTCTTGCAATACCTGGCACCATATTCTTGTGCGACAAGCTGATACACGCATCAATGATTGACGGGTTAATGCTTGCAAAATCCAACTATCAGAGATGGCGTCACAATGATCTGTCTTCTCTGAGAAAACTCCTTGATAAATACAAATCAATGGAGCGGTGTGTCGTTATGCTGGAGTCTGTCTACAGCATGGATGGTGACACGGCACCGTTGCGTGAACTGGCAGACCTTAAAAAGGAATATCACAACGTCATACTTTATGTAGATGAGGCACACGCGTTCGGAACGCGCGGAAGATTCGGGTTGGGACTTGGCGAGGAAACAGGAGTTATCGATGAGATTGACATTATTGTCGGCACTCTCGGCAAAGCGGCGGCATCCGCCGGTGCTTTTGTCTCCACTCACGAATTGTTGAAAAGCTATTTTCTAAATTCTTCCAGAAGCTTCATTTTTTCCACAGCATTGCCTCCGGTCAACGCGGCTTGGTCCGAACACATGATCCTCAAGTTGCTCACAATGGATAAGGAACGTGAGCATCTCATCGAGATTTCCGACAAGTTTCGTTCCGGCATCGAAGAGATAACCGGTCAACCGAATAATTCACGCTCTCATATCGTGCCTTTGATTGTAGGAGACGCACACAAGGCTATGCTGACAGCTTCCAAGCTCTCTCTCAAAGGAATAGACGCTTTGCCCATCAGGCGTCCCACTGTGCCGCAAGGGGGAGAACGCATTAGGTTCTCTCTGTCTGCCGAAATGACCGAAGATACTATAGAATATATTTTGAAAACACTCAAAGAAGTCATCTGACACCATGAAAATAGAATATATCAGCCACAACCCCGGATGCCGTTCTCTTATTCTTGTCTATGCAGGATGGAGCACATCACCGTCTCTTTATCAGGATATAGAAATAACCGGATGGGATGTCGCCGTTGTGTATGATTATTCCGATTTGTCGGTTGACCTGTCATTCCTTGAAGGCTACAATACCGTGTGGCTCTTCGCCTGGTCTCTGGGTGTAAGGATGGCGGCGGCATCTCTGCCTCCCGAAAAGATAACCGCTGCATTTGCCATAAACGGCACACTCTCCCCAGTCAGCGACACGGAGGGAATACCTCCGAAAATATACAACGCCACTGCCGACAACCTTGATGAAAGGAATCTTAAGAAATTTCAGCGTAGAATGACTCCTGATTCGGATGTATACCACAGACTGTTTGAAAGAGATTTCACAGACGGGGAGGTTTTGTCGCTTAAAAAGCAGCTATACGGTATTCGTGATCTTGCAGCCCCGAATGCCGAAATACCATGGAGACGCGCATATCTGGGGTGTGACGACAGGATATTTCCGTTCCAGAACATGGAGAGACACTGGAAACACGCGGGCATACAGATTGTAAAGACAGACGGTGCCCACTATCTGCCGCTGGCAGAAATCGTAAGGTCGGTGATTCCCGATTGCGGACTGATTGCAAAAAAATTCAGCAAGGCTTCAGACACATACGACAGCAATGCGACAGCACAGCGTGAGATAGCCGGACGACTTGCAGCCATGCTTGACTCGCTGCCAATCCCACCCCGCCCGAAGATACTTGAAATAGGACCGGGAACGGGACTCTTCACCCGTGCATATGCAGGCAGACTAAAACCGGGAACGATAGATTTTGTAGATATCGCACCTGTTCAGCCAATGCATCTGGCCGAAACCGAAAGATATTTCTGCGAAGATGCTGAAAAATGGGTTCGCCTTGCCGAAGAAAAATATGACTGCATTCTCTCCTCCTCCACAATCCAGTGGTTTGCCAACATCCCGGAGTTTATAAACAATTGCAGCCGGTTACTGCGTTCCGGGGGTGTGATTCTAATGTCAGGTTTCGCTAAAGGCAACCTCGGAGAACTTGACTCTTTGCGTCCCTCTCCCATCCATTATCATTCTCCTGAAGAATATCAGAAATGGTTTGAAAGGAATTTCTATGACACATCTGTGTTGACTGAAGAAATTACCCTCTGCTTCTCTTCGCCTCGGGAACTGATGATGCATCTTAAACACACTGGTGTTGGTGGCTCCGCGCCATCGCCCGGAATATCACCGTCGGCGCTTCGCGTCATAGACAAGATAACATACCGCCCTATCTATATCTCCGCGACAAAAAGGAAATAGACCTTCCGGAAAAATCCCTTTATCCGGGCTTTCATGAAGCACTTCCTAAAAATTTGAATACTTGCTTAATATTTTATATATTTGCATAATCAACACATACTGGTCTCAGAAACTGTTTAATTTTAACTGTTTCCAAGACTTATCAAAATTTACAGTTGCTTATGAAAGGAATAGTTCTTGCCGGAGGGTCCGGCACTCGTTTATACCCGATTACAAAGGGGGTAAGCAAGCAATTGCTGCCCATCTACGACAAGCCTATGGTCTACTACCCCATTTCCACCCTCATGTTGGCGGGAATAAGGGATATCCTCATCATATCCACACCTCAGGATCTTCCGGGATTCAAGCGTCTGCTCGGTGACGGCTCCGATTTCGGAGTGCGTCTCGAATATGCGGAGCAACCGTCTCCAGACGGTCTCGCACAGGCTTTCATCATCGGCAAGGACTTCATCGGAGACGACAGTGCATGTCTCGTTTTGGGTGACAATATATTCCATGGTGCAGGATTCTCCTCCATTCTAAAAGAGGCAGTTGCCACAGCCGACAAGAACGGCGAGGCTACAGTGTTCGGATATTGGGTGGATGACCCTGAGCGATATGGTGTGGCGGAATTCGACAAAGAAGGCAATTGTCTCTCAATCGAAGAAAAACCGGCAAGTCCCAAAAGCAACTATGCCGTTGTTGGTCTCTACTTCTACCCTAACCAGGTTGTCGACATAGCCGCCAACATCAAACCGTCGGCGCGCGGTGAGCTTGAGATAACCACAGTAAACCAAGAGTTTCTCAACGCTGGAAAGCTTAAGGTTAAAACTCTTCCAAGAGGCTTCGCCTGGCTTGACACAGGCACTCATGACTCGCTTGCAGAGGCTTCCATCTACGTCGAGGTTCTTGAAAAAAGACAAGGATTGAAAATAGGATGTCTCGAAGGAATTGCCTATCGCCAGGGGTGGATTTCGGCTGAAAGGCTGAGGGAAGTTGCGGCTCCGATGGCAAAAAACGAATACGGACGCTATCTGTTGAAAGTGGTCGAGGAGATTGACAGAACAGGTTATTCAAATCTTGACTGACAAGTATAATCAAACAGCCTCTGACAACAAAACCTATTACCATGTACTTACTCGGATACGACATAGGCACATCATCTGTAAAGGTGTCTCTGATTGATTCTGAAACAGGAATTTGCGTGGCTTCGGCATCCGCTCCGGATTCCGAAGCACCGGTTAAATCACTTCGCCCCGGCTGGGCTGAACAGGAACCCGGCAGCTGGTGGCGATATATAAAAGAAGCTACGGGGCGCATTATTTCCAAAGCCGGCATATCTCCCGCCGACATAAAGGCGATTGGATTATCATATCAGATGCACGGACTTGTATGCATCGACAAAGAGAGAAACGTGCTCCGCGATGCCATAATCTGGTGCGATTCGCGAGGTGTGGGATATGGTGAGAAAGCTGCAATAGATCTCGGTGAGAAAACTTGCCTGTCCCGCCTCCTTAATCTTCCCGGCAATTTTACAGCAACCAAACTCGCGTGGGTAAAAGAAAATGAACCCGAAATATTCGGCAGGATATATAAAGTCATGCTTCCAGCCGACTACATTGCGATGCTCATGACAGGCGAGATATGCACCACTCCCTCCGGACTTTCGGAGTATATGCTTTGGGATTTCGAGGAAAACACAACAGCTGGCTTCCTGATGAATTATTTCGGCTACAACCCGGACATCCTGCCGGAAGTGCGCCCTTGTTTCTCCGAACAAGGCAGACTCTTGGCAGATGCTGCCGCAGAACTGGGTCTCGCTCAGGGCACTCCTGTCACATACCGTGCGGGAGACCAGCCTAACAATGCCGTATCTCTGAACGTCTTTGACCCAGGACAAATAGCGTCTACCGCAGGCACGTCAGGCGTTGTGNACGGAATCAACGGCAACATCGCGTATGATCCGCAGTCGCGGGTCAACAATTTCGCCCATGTTAACCATTCTGCCGATGCTCCGCGTATCGGTGTGATGACATGTATCAACGGCACCGGAATCCTGAACGCTTGGCTCCGAAGAAACATAATGCCCGAAGGCACCGGATACGCTTCGATGAACGAGCTCGCCGCCACAATACCTATTGGCTCTGAAGGAGTCTCGATATTGCCCTTCGGCAATGGTGCCGAAAGAGTGTTGCGCAACAGACAGATAGGTTGCTCCACAATGGGAGTCGACTTTAACCGCCACGACAGCAGACACCTTGTTCGCGCTGCTCAGGAAGGGATAGTCTTCTCTTTCATGTATGGGATCGAGATTATGAAAGAGATGGGGCTGAACGTCGAGACTATACATGCAGGCAATGCCAACATGTTTCTCAGCAGTGTATTTCGCGACACTCTGGCTAATATTACGAGTGCCTCTATAAAACTTTTCGACACCGATGGCGCCGCCGGCGCCGCACGTGCCGCCGGAATCGGAGCGGGAATATATGCTGACAACCGCGAAGCATTCGCGGCATTGAAACTTATAAGCGAGATACAGCCGGATCCCAAAGACTTCAGCGCGACTCTCGATGCATACTTGCTTTGGAAAAACCGTCTTGACTCGCAGCTGATAAACTGCTGACTACAGACAGACCTAAGGCGGTGTGTCAAAATTGATAAAATTTGACACACCGCCTTTATTTTAGCCGGATGGCGAGGATGCTGTCAGAATGGGAGGTCGTCGGTGTCGCCTGATGCGAAAGGATCGGCGGCGGGAGCAGCTGCAGCAGCAAACGGGTCTGCGGGAGCGGCGGGAGCAGCAGTGGCAGAGCCGAATTGCTGCGCGGGAGCCTGCTGCATCTGGGGGGCACCCATTTCCTGAGCCGCATATGCGCGGAGGTCTGTATACCAGCGGCCGTTGAATTCATGGCTTTCTGCGTCAACGGAAACTTTATATGATTTTCCAGCCTCAAGTCTTACCTGATCGATTCTGTCGCCAAAGAGGTCGAATTTTACTTTACGCGGGTATTGGCCGAATGTCTCAAGCACCCAACTTTTCTTTCTCCAGAGATTGCCGGCCTTGGATGTTCCTCCCTCTTCAGGAAGGTCCAGTATGATTTTGCCTTCGATTTCCATTTGTATTATTAATTTAAATCACTTTGTTTGGTAATGCAAAGGTAATCATTTAAATTCTTACATGCAAATTGACTTTCCACGTCATCACAATCATATATAATATGCGTGGTTATAAATCTGCCGCATATAAGAGCTGCTGCTCGCGTTCTCTGTCGTAAACGCGTTTGCCGGCAACGTAAGTGGCTCTGACGAGGTTGTCGGGCGAAAGAGTCTGGAGTATGAACATCCTGTCAAGGATGAAGTCGTTGAACTGCATTCTCCATTTCAGAAACTCAGTGGGATGCATGTCAAGCACAGTTATGTCGGCGGTATATCCGGGGGCAAGCGACCCGATGCGATCTTCAAGATGCAATGTCTGTGCGCCTCCTTTCGTAGCCATGTAGAAACATTTCAATGCGCCCATGCTNTGTTTTTTCAGCATCGACACCTTGTACGCCTCGTTGAGCTGGCGTGGAAGCGAGAAATTGGTGCCGGCACCCACATCCGTGCCTACGCCTACGCGCAGAGGTCTCTTATGGTCTTTGGCTTCCCATATCTTGAACATTCCGTCGCCAAGAAAAAGATTTGATGACGGACAATGAGCCACGCTGCAGTCGTAATCATGAAGGGTCTGCCATTCCTCCTCTTTCACGAGGCAGCAGTGGGCGAAAACAGAGCGTGGTCCGAGCAATCCGTATCTGCGGTAGATGTCGGTATAGTTCGCCGCTTCGGGATATAGCGATAATGCCCATTCGATTTCATCGTCCGCTTCGTCGAGATGTGTATGCATATACACACCCCTGTCGATGTTTCTTTGATAAAGGTCTCCTGCGAGTTCCAGCTGACGCGGTGTGCTTGTAGGTGCGAAACGCGGAATCACGGCATACAGCTGGCGTCCGCGCCCGTGCCATTTCTCCAGCAGTTCCTCTGCCATCGCCACCGAGCCCTCGGCGGATATATCCCTTAAAGGTTCCGGCAGGTTGCGGTCCTGAAGCACCTTCCCGGTGATCATACAGGTGTTGTAGCGTTCCGATTCCTCGAAAAGCGCATCTACGGAAGTCGGGAACGTAGTGGAGAAAACGTTGGCGGTGGTGGTTCCCTGTTTCAGAATCTGACCCATGAAAAGGCGTGCCACAGAGCGAGAAAACTCCTCCGACCGGAATCTCGCCTCAGTAGGGAATGTATATTGGTTGAGCCACTGCAGAAGCGTATCGCCGAACGAACCGATCATCGGAGACTGCACGTAATGTACATGGGTGTCGACCATGCCCGGTATTATCACTGCGTTGTCATACCTGTCGATATCTTTCAGATCCGGATAGAAGGTGGCGACTTCCATGTAATCTCCGGCGGCGAGTATCTTGTCGCCCTGTATCACCACGAGTCCGTCGGAATAGTGGGAATAGCATTTTGATTCATCTTCCACAAGGAAAGGGTCCTCATGGAATGTGATCATCTCGCCTCTTATTCCTTTCAGAGGCGCGCCTTGGGTGTCGGCATCGATATGGGAAATATTTTTTTTCATCAGTAATTCTGTTATGTTGTTACGTAAGCGGAGCGTGATGCGTCCCCGCTCCCACCTATTATAACGGAAGATATATAGATATGTTTTGCACTCGGGAATCTTGCGCGTGCATAATAAACCATTCTATTTCATTCCAATTGTCATTCCGCGAGTCTGCGGCGGGTGAAGAATGTTTTTGTGAATATAAGGAAAAGGAGAGTTCCGGCTCCCTGCATGATGGCGGTTATCCAGAATGCCGCCGAAAAACTGACATATTCGGCAACAAATCCGCCTAAAAGAATACCCATTCCCATGCCGAGATCCCATGAAATCAGAATAGAGGAATTAGCCGTGCCCCGCTGGTCGTGGCGAGCCACTTTTATAAACATGTTCAGGAATGCGGGATACATTCTGCCGTTTCCAAGACCTATGAGCAGAGCCGATGCGTAATAAGTCCATTGGTTTATTGTAAGCGCAAAGAGTATATAGCCCGCGAGCGAGAGTATCACCCCCTGCGAGCAGTTTTGTGTCAGTTTTCCGTCGCGCAGCGCCTTGTGACCGGTGAGCCGCGAAAGCACGAGTCCGCAAGAGAGCACAGCAAAGAAAATGCCTGTGCCATCGGTTATTCCGAGTTCCAGCTTGCCGTAGAGAGCCACGTAATTGCTCATTACTCCCCAGCATAGGCCGAAAAGTGTGATGTTTATTGCCATCAGCCATGCCCGTGAAAGGAAGAAATGGTCGAGATCAAGTTTGGGACTGCGTGTTTTAAGCTCTCTTTCAGGTAGCTTCACCATTGTTGAGCATATGAATCCTGCCATTGCAAGAAGCAGAGATATCCAGAAGAGCAATTGGAAATTGTCGGTAAGATTGTAAATGTAGATTCCTGCCGACGGGGCAATCGCCATGGCAAGATTGTTGCTGAGTCCGTAATACCCGATTCCCTCGTTTCGTCGTGCAGAGGGCAAGACATCGATGGCGACAGTGGAGTTGGCTACGGTTGCCGCTCCGAACGGTATGCCGTGGAGAGTGCGGACAATGGCAAACATAAGCAGTGTTCCCGCACCGATGTATCCTGCAAAGCATATGAAAAATGCCATAAAGCAGATTACAAGCACGGTCTTTCGGTTGAAACTGTCCACAAAAAATCCGCTGAACGGTCTTATTAGGAAAGTTGCCACAACATATCCCGATAATACAATGCCTATCATATCCTTGTCGGCGGCAAACTGTCGGTCAAGATATATGGGGAGAAGGGGAGTGAGGAGGTAAAAGGCGAAAAAGAGGAGAAAATTCGTTGTCATCACTTTCCAGTACTCGCGGTTCCAGAGCCTGTCGGAGTGCGTTTTGTCTGATTTGGAATCCTGTCGCATGTCTGAAATACTAACTTTGCGGGTGCAAAATAAATAAATTATCCAATCTTCTCAAATGAAAACCGAATATAAATTTTTTGTTGTGTATTTGTTGCCGTTTGATAAAAAATACTTAATTTTGCGGTGGTAAAAGAAGATTCGCTTCAAAATCATATGGAAAGCAAGAAAAAGGTCAGCTTCACCAAAATGCACGGTGCTGGGAATGATTATGTGTATGTCAACGCAATGGAAGTCATTCCCGATAATCTTCCCCACCTTTCACGACAGATAAGTGACCGCCATTTCGGCATTGGCAGCGATGGACTCGTTGTTATAATGCGTTCTGAAACAGCAGATTTCAGGATGCGTATGTTCAACGCCGATGGTTCGGAGGCGGAGATGTGCGGCAATGCTTCAAGATGCATAGGGAAATATGTTTATGAAAAAGGATTGACTGCCAAGACCGTTGTCACACTGGAGACACTTGCCGGAATTAAGGTTCTCAGGCTTGAAGTGGTGGACGGAGAGGTCGTGACGGTGACAGTGGATATGGGAGAGCCGGAGCTCAGACCGGCAGCCATACCGGTAATCAGTTCTGATTCCAGTGCGAAAATATCTGAAGCCGAGACTGTCGGTGACAATACGTATCTTATAACAGCTGTCAGCATGGGAAATCCCCATGCTGTTGTTTTTACCGACACTCTTGACGACAGTCTGGTATGCGGCGATGGTCCGCGCCTCGAATGCGCTCCTATTTTTCCCGACAGAGCCAATATCGAATTTGCCCGTATCATAGATCGTAACACAATAGAGATGCGTGTGTGGGAGCGGGGTTCCGGCAAAACACTTGCATGTGGCACAGGCGCATGCGCCACAGTTGTGGCAGCTGTGCTCAACGGTCTCGCCGACAGGCATGCCACGGTCAGGCTTCTTGGCGGTGATCTTGAGATAACATGGGATGAGAAGAGCAATCACGTCTTCCTCAAGGGTGGTGCCGAGTTTATTGCCGACGGGGAGTTTATACTGCGTGGGGATGCCGGGGCACCGGAGAATCCTGCAAAATCTGTAAAGTAAAAAAAGATGAGAATCAACGATAATTTCGAGAAACTTCCGGAGAGTTACCTTTTTTCAGAGGTGGCACGCCGACTCAATGAATATAAAGCCGCGCATCCCGAAGCGGATGTAGTGAGAATGGATATAGGAGATGTGACGTTGCCGATTGCCGGATGCGTGGTCAGCGCCATGCATCGTGCGGTCGAAGACATGGCTGATGCCACGACATTTCATGGCTACGGACCAGAACAGGGTTACTCGTTTCTCCGTGATGCCATAGCCGCCGCAGACTATCAGAGTCGCGGAATCGGCATAGATGCTGACGAGATATTCATCAGTGACGGAGCTAAAAGCGATCTCGGCAATCTCGGTGACATATATTCTTCAGACAGCATAGTGGCGGTGGCGGATCCCGGTTATCCGGTTTATGTGGACTCAGCGGTGATGTCAGGACGGGGTGGAGACAGATTGCCCGATGGCAGATGGTCGCGTATAGTGTATCTTGAATGCAATGCGGAAAACGGATTCCGTCCGGCAGTGCCTGATGTGCATGCCGATATCGTGATTCTCTGTTCCCCCTCCAACCCCACGGGTGCCGTGATGACACGCGAAGATCTTCGCGAGTGGGTGGATTATGCTTTGCGGGAGAAATCACTCATAATATTCGATTCCGCCTATGAGGCATTTGTGAGGAATCCCTCACTTCCCAGATCCATCTATGAGATAGAGGGAGCTGAGAAAGTGGCGATAGAGATACGCAGTTTTTCGAAGACAGCCGGTTTTACAGGTCTGAGATGCGGCTACACAGTCGTGCCCAAAGCGTTGACCGGTACTGACGCTTCCGGCAGGGAGGTCAGTCTCGGAAAACTCTGGAACAGGCGGCAATGCACCAAATTCAACGGAGCCGGCTATGTGGTCCAGCGCGGCGCCGAGGCGCTTTATTCCTCTGAGGGACGGGAATCGGTAAGGAACAATATCGATTATTACCTCGAGAACGCCGGAATCATCCGCCGCTCCCTGTCGCAAGCCGGTTATGCCGTCTTCGGCGGAGAAGATTCCCCCTATGTTTGGATAAAAGGTAAAAACGGGGAGAGTTCATGGCAACTCTTCGGCGACATGCTTGAGAAATACAACATATCGTGCACGCCGGGTGTCGGTTTCGGTGTTTCGGGAGATGGATATATACGTCTCACAGGTTTCAATTCGCGAGAGAACACACTCAAGGCGATGAAAAGGATATGTGACGGCAGGGAGAAGTAATAAAACGTAGTATAATATAATGCCCGAAGCCGGGCTTAACCAAATAATTTATATTATGTCTAATTTAAGATTCAAAAGTGTGGAGGAGGCTTCCGGACGCAAAGCTGTGAAAGTGGAGCTCCCCAAAGAGAGAGTGGAAACCTATTATGGCAAACAGGTGTTCAACCGCCAGAAGATGTTCGAGTATCTTCCGAAAGAGACGTTTGATTCCCTTGTCAAGGCAATCGACAACCGCGAACCCCTTAGCAGGGAGATAGCTGACAGTGTTGCAGACGGAATGAAGCGTTGGGCGATCGACAATGGTGCGCGTCATTATACCCACTGGTTCCATCCTCTCACGGGCAGCACTGCCGAAAAGCACGACGCTTTCATAGAGCATGACGGCAAAGGGGGAGTAGTGGAGAAATTCAACGGCAAACTGCTTGTGCAGCAGGAGCCTGATGCCTCAAGTTTTCCTAATGGCGGAATCCGCAACACCTTCGAGGCGCGCGGTTATTCGGCGTGGGACATATCGTCTCCGGCGTTTATCATCGACAATACCCTCTGTATTCCCACTGTGTTTATCTCTTATACCGGAGAGAGCCTTGACTACAAGACACCGTTGCTTCGCGCGCTCAACAGCGTGGACAAAGCCGCCACGCGAGTGGCACGTTATTTCAATCCGGCGGTAAATCATGTGCAGACATATCTCGGCTGGGAGCAGGAATACTTCCTTGTAGACGAGGCATTGTTTGCCGCCCGTCCGGACCTTGTGATGACCGGAAGAACCCTCATGGGTCATGAGTCGGCAAAGAACCAGCAGCTCGAAGACCATTATTTCGGATCGATACCGAGTCGTGTGGAGGCATTTATGCTCGATCTTGAGACAGAGTGTCATAAACTCGGCATACCGGCGAAGACCCGTCATAACGAGGTGGCTCCCAATCAGTTTGAGCTTGCGCCGGTATTCGAGGAGTGCAATCTTGCCAACGACCATAACCTCTTGCTCATGTCGGTAATGGAAGAGGTGGCAAAGCGTCATAACTTCCGTGTTCTTCTTCATGAGAAACCCTTCGCCGGCATCAACGGCAGCGGCAAACACAACAACTGGAGTCTCGGCACAGACAAAGGGGAGATGCTTTTTGCACCGGGCAAAAATTCCAAAGACAATCTGCGGTTCATAGCTTTTGTCGCTAATGTCATGGCTGCCGTGCATCGCCATAACGCATTGCTCAAGGCTTCCATAATGAACGCCACCAATGCGCATCGTCTCGGTGCCAACGAAGCGCCTCCAGCCATTATCTCCATGTTCCTCGGATCGCAGCTTAGCGCGATACTCGAAGCCGTGGAGAATTCCGAGGGGAATGAGAAGATAATGGTGAAAGGCAAGGAAGAGATGCGGCTTGATGTGGCTCAGATTCCGGAGCTTATGATCGACAATACCGACCGAAACCGCACGAGTCCGTTTGCATTCACCGGCAACCGGTTTGAATATCGCGCCGTAGGTTCATCGGCAAACTGCGCTTCGGCACTTATCGCGCTGAATGCCGCTGTTGCCGCGCAGCTCAACGATTTCGCCGACAAAGTGGATGCGAGGATATCAAATGGAGAGGAACTTGACAAGGCTATCCTTGCGGAGGTAAGAGTGCTTGTGAAAGCGTCGAAGGCTATTCATTTCGACGGCAACGGATATAGCGAGGAGTGGAAAGAGGAGGCGGCGCGCCGCGGACTCGACACCGAGACTTCTGCACCGTTGATGTATGATGCCTATATGCTCCCTTCGAGCATAGAGATGTTCGACAAAGCCGGCGTGTTCTCCAAAAAGGAGATCGAGGCACGCAACGAGGTGAAGTGGGAGATGTATACGAAGAAAATCCAGATTGAAAGCCGTGTGCTCGGGGATCTTGCCATAAACCATATCATCCCGGCTGCGATACGTTATCAGTCGCTGCTGCTCGACAATGTGTATAAAATAAAGGAACTCTTCAAGGGTGACAAATCAGACCGCATTGCCGCGCAGGATCTCGCGTCGATAGAATCTATAAGCGAGCATATCTCGGAGATCAAGAGCGGAGTTGCCGCTATGGTTGATGCTCGTCGCAAGGCAAACAGAATCGAGAGCGAGCGAGAGAAATCCATCGCCTATCATGATGACGTGGCTCCCAAAATGGAGACAATACGCTATCATATCGACAAGCTTGAGCTGATGGTAGACAATGAGATCTGGCCGTTGCCCAAATATCGCGAACTTCTCTTCATCCGCTGATTTACCATCGTTACATCTCATACAAAAAAGATATGCGACAGATCCCTGTCGCATATCTTTTTTTTGTATGAGATGATTCCTTGGAAACCCAGTTACAAGGTTGTATTAATAGGTGGGAATATAGAGACATGAAGATGTCGAATATTGAGATACAGAAGTATATAGATACTGGGGAATATAACTGAACGACAAGTATCTCTTGGGAAGAGAGATGGATTTGTTTTGCAAAAGTAGACAAAATAATTCATATAAGCAAATTGCCTATTTCTTTTGACATTTTTTAGTGCGTCTAATTGGCTTATCTCTTCAATTTGTTTAGGAAACTACAATTTTTACACAGCTTAACGTATTTATAACAAGCCTTTTATAATTCATCCATCTCTCTTCCCAAGAGATATAGATTTTAAAGGCATGTGT
>NZ_CAJMXD010000040.1:0-13176 GCF_905219685.1 Barnesiella sp. CU968 | reverse complement strand
CAGAAAATCGCGTAACCAACATGAATACAGAGTTTAACAATTTCGCATTAACAGATTTTAAGAGACGCCAGTGATTACGTTTTTGTATGCTAATCTATGTGATTTATATACGTCATGTGTACCTTTCATTGCATGTGAATACCATTCATGGACAATCAAGCTTGATGCTATATTCTCAACTGTATTCTCATATGGTCTGGTAGAACCATAACCTCGTATAATTGGAGGTTTAAAAGATCTTGTATAAGAACCATCTGTCTCCCAGTGACCATCTTTAATATAACCAGCTTGTATCTTCCCGTCTGATATTGTCGATAATGAAAATGTTTCATCAAATACTTGTAATCCCTCAAAACGTGATACTATATCAGTCCAGATATTCGATAAGGCATCATTCTCTAATGTTGTTATATCAAGGGTAAATATATTATCCCATTGGTTTGACAAGCATTGATCGAATGTTAATGAGGAGAAATTAATTGCGTTTTCTCCATAATATATTAATATTTCTCCTGTTAATCCTTCAATGGTCATGTCTAGAAATTCTCCACGACTATTATATACTGGATTCATTCCGGTCGGGTCTATGAAATTGACGGGATCAGCTGCGNAGTACGCGTAAGGGGAGNTNTGGGTGTATGTTGTGGCCTTTGGATCCGGGGAGTCGAATACGCAGAGCAACGGGGAGTACAGGCGTGCGCCGAAATCGCAGGAGCTGAACCCGANCTCGGAGGTGTATTCCTTTCCACCGAACTTGCGNCGGTTCGCCTCCGGGCTGTAAGCCGTGGCGTGCGGGATGCCGTAGGGATAGTAGTCGGTGAACTGTACTGGCGTCCCGGTCTTTGCGTTTANGATACCGATAACGTTCCCCTGATAGTCGGTGACGTACACGTGGAACACACCTCTGCTGTCGAGGTATCCTCCCCCGACCTGTGTGCGGTCGAGGCTTCCGTCAGTGAACTCATAGCTCCCGTAGATGTCGCGTCTGCGTAGTATACTCCCGTCCGTGTCAACGAACACCTCCGACAGCTTTTCTCCTGTCGCGGCATAGCGGTAGCATATCTCCTCACCCGAAACGAAGGACACCCGCAGCGGCTTACCCGTCTCGCTCCATTCGATGTCCCGTATCCCGCGTGACGGATCGGAGGTCAGGTTGCCGTTGTTATNGTACGTACATCCGGTTCCCGATGCGGTTATCTGCGGCTGGTTCTCGATCAGTGCATCTTCGGCATCATTCCCGTATACTTTATTTATGCGGTTCCCTTTGCGCATTACCGCCTTGTCGACGATTGTGCCGNATCTGTCANCGGGGAGCATTCCGCTCCTTTTTATGTATGTCAGATTCGCCTGCCTGTCATAGTCATACGACGCGGAGAAATCCATTTTCCGGTGGGTGTCGGAAGAGAATGCAGCCCGTGTCAGGAATCCTAATGTATTGTAGTAATAGTCGTATCTTCCCCTGTATTCACCCAGTTCCGAAGTCCTTGACGTTATTCTCCCGCACCAGTCCGCCATCGCGCTGCCGTCGCCATACGTAAGCTGTTGACCGAACTCCGGCATCGACCATCCGGACACGGCACCCCGTATGTCGCGGGTGATGTTCCTTGTCAACGAATTACCGTTGTATGCGATGCTTCTCACGTTGCCCGTCTCATCGAATCCGTTGACAATTGATGCCTGTGTGTTTGCTGCGTTACCATCTGCAGTAACCTTCGCGGACAAAATGCGCCCGAAGGGGTCGTAGACATACGATGTCGAGTGTGACCACCCGTCACCGGAACCGTCGGCAAGAGTCTCCGTCACTAACGAAGGCAGTCCGGCAACAGTCGGGACAATCTCCGATATCAACTGTCTTNNATCGGGAAATACGGATTCCGATCTCACGAGTATACCACCCGGAGCGTAGCTCATCCGGGTCATTACGCTGACGCCCTCATTGTCAGACAGTCCCGGAGCTTGCAACACCGCAGCAAGAGACCCCGTCTGCATGCCCGTGTTGTCATAATAGCTGGCTGTCAGCATCGTGGCGTNGGAAATTGATACGNCTTCTCCCGTGCTGCAGGATATCGAGTAGCCGGTCCCGAGGAATCCTTCACCGATATTGCCCGTGAGGGCAGTTGAGNCGGGTGGGGTAGAGTCCGACATGTCGGATAACCATAAGCGCGGTATGTCCGAGCATGTCCCGGTCACTGCCTGCCGCCCGAAAGAGTCATAAAGTATAAAAGAACACCTTCCACTCGNCGCGNNGTTGCCGTCCTGCGTGAATGAAAGCCTTCCCTCACTGTCGTAAGCGTATCTCACGGCCGCACAGCCCGGAGTTTTCATCGAGCGCAGTCTCATCGCGGAATCATATGTGTAGACGAACGCGTAATCCGCGATTATGGAATTTGTTGCCAGCTGCCATGTCGATTCTGTCGACTTTAACTTCCGGGAAGCCTCCGGCGGAAGAACTACAAGTGGATTCCCCCAGGGATCGTGTACGGTGTACGTATCGGCATATATCCCTGAGGATATTACTCTCCTGANAAGTACCGTATTGCCGGCTGCATCCGAGAAGGTCAGTTTCCTCGCGCCGTTCCCGTCGGTCTCCGCGATACAGTCAAGTTCCCCGTCGGACCATACACCGGAAGATCTCAGAGTGTTCCCGTCGCATGAATAGCGGATCACCCGGTATTCACCTGCCTGCGATCTTGAGCATAGCTTCTCCGCGTGTGCGGGATGTTGCCGGAAGTCGGCACCCGGAAGGGAAGATTCTGTCGGCATGTTGTCGTGGGANGCCGGATAAACCATCTCCCGGTAGGCGGTGGCATCCGAATATAGGGTTACGGCGGCATTCTCCAGCGGCATGTCAGAATCGAGAGCTTCATTCACTTCTGACAATGGAAGCGGGTTCCATGCCCTTGTCGTGCGGTGCAACGCATCGTACGACCATGCGCCCGTAATGACATCCCCGCCCTGTCCGAAGTCCTTCTTAAGTTCCAGCCTCGGCATCCCGAATCCGTCGTGCCGGGTTATTGTTTCAGCGAAGGTTCCCTCCGAAGCGGACGTCCCGTTGACAAGAGTCCTCCCGGAGATGGCATTCTGTCCGTCCACGCCTGATGACTGCAGGTCATATCCGTATTCTTTTATTATCTTGCCGTCAGGGTTTGTTTCCGACACGAGTCTGCCTCCCCCGTATCCGTAGGATATGGTTGATCCATCCGGAGCTGTCACCGATGTGCATCCCGTCAGCTCTTCGTGCGTGAATNAGGTTGTCAGGGACGCTGACCGGTTGTCTCCCTTTACCGTCAGAGACATCAGCAGGTTCTCCTGTCCTGCTATGGTTCCCCAAGAGTATACGTTCTCCGGTTTTCCTCTCCGCTTCACGCCAGCCGGTTTTCCGTAAGGTGTGTATCCCGACACGACCAGTCTGTCTACCGTCTTCCCCGAAGGGGAGGTGAGGGTGATCGCCGTTGGACGCCAGCAGGAGCTGTACCTTCCATATTCCGTTTTCTTTGTTATGGTGTCCCGTCCATCCGCGATCCATATCTCCAGTACCGGAAGAGTCTTTTGTCCGGCAGCCGTCATTGTCCGGAACACCTTCGGTGTCATGTTTGATGAATATGCAGTGTAATGCTCCATTATACGGCCGCCCTCACACAGGCGCGTTCCTATGTGCAGGCGCATCCCGTTCGACATGCTAACGCTGTCGGAGCCGAACGGATTGTGCACATTTTCGATGCCGGACATGATCGGGAGATCGTAAATGTCTTTCCCTATCGCCCGTATGGGTATCAGCATGGGTGCTGTCGTGGAATACAGATGCTTCACGGAGGCAAGACGGCTCGAACCGTCCGGGAAATATCGTGTGGCGGCAACTGAGTCGAGACGTGTGTTCAGATGAGTCATCGAGATCTCTGAGAATGTGANATCTGAAGTTGACTGCCAGTCCNATTTCCGTACTCCATAGGCGTTTNTTATGTCGCNCACTGCCGCGTCGTGGAAAAAACCTGTACGTATTGNCGCAGNGTCGATGGNGCAGTGGAAATACTTCTCGCTGACAATCGGGTGGTATTCTCCGTTACGGTGTCCGTATTCCGTTTTCTCAATGAGCACCGGTGCCGCTCCAAGTCTCTCCTCGAAACCTCCGGGCAGGTTGCAGCCATGTCCGAGCGCGAGCCTTACCCCTTCCGGCACTCCTTGCGGGGGCAGCATTATTTCCCCTATATTCCTGTCAGCGTTCATGCCGTATCTCGGTAGCTGTGTCAGGACGAAGCGCAGCCTGCACCTTGAAAGGTCGTATCTCCTGACTGTGCGTATGGGAACCGTGACGGCTGTGCCGCTGACAAGTTCCGTCACTTCCGCGTAACGCATTGTGGCGCGTTCCGGGGAGAATCCTGGAANTCTGGGGCGGGAGANGAACGACAGGGTGGTGGATNCGTCCGGTTGCGGGGCTACGGGTCGAAGACCCATGTAGCTCTGTTCTCCGCTCATGGATATGAACGCGGATGCGTTGACATTTGCAAAATCGATGTCGCATTCAGGTGATGAATACAGGAACTCCCGTATTCTCATTCTTCCGGAGACGGCATCTTTGTCAGTTATTCTGCGAATGCGCACACCTACCGGGATGCGGCATGAGGGTACGGATTGACCGAACGGCGCGAAGGTCACGGGATCCGAAGGTTCGTACTGGTATTCCGTGACGAGACCGAGCGCGTTGGAGTGCGACCTCAAGGTGCGCGCGTGCGCGTGACCGGCACTGAATTTCGCCGCATCGGCAACGTTGCCGGTGTTTATGTCTATCACCGCCCTGTGTCCCGTCGTGGGTCCGTTGGCGAAACCGAAAATATCGCATNNCCAGACTCCGGACGGCAGNNAGTAAGCGAAGGTATGCTTGTCAAGCAGGACACCCTCTGACTTCACGGTTATCCCTTTGAGAATGGATGGCACACTTGCCGACTGCGTTATGTCGAAAGAGATGTCACGCACGCACCTGCCTCCCGGTGTAAGGATGCGGACAGAACTGAGCATCTGCGGAATGTCATTGCCTCCCGACAGTTTTCTCGGGGAATGAGTGAAGACCAAGGTTGCCGTGCGCGATGATATGCGTTGAAGGATCTTCTGGTCGTGGAAGGTTGTGATGGCTTTGGTTGAATTTCCCGTGTACGTGGTGCCGTTGTCGTAGAATACCTCCACGGAAGGAAAAGACTGGCTTCTGTTCAGGATTGTATATGTGCCCGCTGAAGGTCCGTCACTCCTCGACCACGTTCCCACGGAAGCGTAGGAGTAGGTCACGGTCTCTCCTCCGGGCGAGGTCACTGAAGAGAGGTGCCATGCCGACACGGCGTTCCGGTAGCTGTCGTCTCGTGCGGGAACTGCAAGCACCATCGGATGGTAGGTGAAGTCGATGTGCTCGCGGACGGAGAATACGTAACGTGTGCCGTCGGGTGATATTATTGCGAAATCCCTGACCCCGTCCCGAGTATCGCCGCAAAATTCTATTGTGTTGTCGCTGCGCGGGGTCTGTATTATGCATCCGTCCATGATTACGAACGATCCGGAACCTGCGGCACAAGAGTAGCTATAGCGATCGAGCATCGCCTCTTTGGCATGTTTTTCGAGATCGATGAAATATTGATGACCGGAGGCGTTGGAATTTATCGACAGNGTGCTGCGTATGTCGACAGAGTGCTGTTCATCAGGCATCCCGAGTATTGTCCTTGCCACGCATCCGCCACCTGAGAAGCTCCATCCAAGCCCTNNCCATCCGGCACGTTCGTCTATGCGGTAGCCACGTATGGAATAACGCATGGACAGGGAGGTGCGGATGTCGCCACAGTCCCACTCGTACAGGGGGATTGCAAGGGAAGCAGTTCCCTCCGCATATGATATTCCCTCGTCGGAGTGCNGGAGCATCGCCGCCACTTCCGGCGACGGGGGAGCGATCATTTCCGCGATCGATGTCGGCGGCCGCCACGCGTCTCCCGATGCTAGAGCGCGATGCACCGGGGAAATACTGTCCTGTTTGCTGGCATTGCCGGCTTGTGCCGGCTTGAGGAGCAGCGCTGACAGTAGAAACACGACTGGTATGACGATCCTATTCATGACGTGGTATTATTGTTCTTGATATATGTTTGGCTTTATTGGAAATCGACACAACTATCTCATTACCAGTAAATCGGGAGATGTCAATTACGCATGCATCCGTAGCAGAATNCGTCAGCAGCACTCTGCCGGNTATGTCGGTAATGATCACGTTGAATTTTCCCGTAGACGATACATGCAGGGAATTGCCCGTCACTTCAAAATGTGGAGCCTCGGCTGCTTCTTTCATTTGTTCCGTTTGTTGGAGATAGACTGGAGTTTTACTTCCCTTTCTTGTATACTGTCTGTCGAAACCGGATCCGACAACGTTGAGTGCCCTTGGGAAACATACAGACTCTACGGTTATTGTGGTGTCATTCGCTTTGGAGATGCGCTCTATGCTGCGTGTCATGGCATACGGAATGGAATTATCTTGCCCGGCTCTCCACGTTGTTTCGGTCTCAATGAATTTGGGAAACAAGTTTTTTGAGGTTTCTCCATCACCGGATATCTGCCGTCTGCAATAGGAGACCCGTATTTTCTCTGCCGTTACATCATGGAGCGTATCCCCCTCAGCCAGGATAAGGAGCGGACACCGAGATTGGGTGATGATGTAAGAACCGGAATCACTGTAAAGGAACGACCTGTCGCGGCGGGTATTTGAGGAATAGACTGTGTCGGCTGCGACATGAGGGGAAAGGATAATGCGGGATTCCCTTTTTTCTCTGCAAGTCTCTCTGTGCCGAAGCTCGAGCGTGTCCGCACGCTGGCTGAAGCGCAGCCATTCGTTGCCTCGGTGCTCAATGATGTGCGAATCTTTCCTGAAATACTGCCATTCAACTGCAGACCCATATTTGCTAATGAATGAGAAATCCGTAACCGAATCAGTTTTGATGCGCACATCCTCCACACGGAATCCCGAAACAACCCGCAACGGCATATCCGGGGAGGTGACCGCGGCAATAGTCATCAGGAGCGAGAGTGGCAAAAATATGACCATTATCTTCAAATTTATAGCAGTATGCTTAATAAAACTGCCTAAAGATAGCAAATTTATTTTATACTGCCAAAAATAATAAGGAATTAATAAAAATAATTCCTTATTATAATTACACATGAAGAGGTTTTTTCGAGGGAATTTCACGAGTTGAAGAATAAGCATAGCGGGCTTCTATGTGACTATTTGACTATGTGACTATGTGACTATATGACTATGTGACTGCGACGAAAGGAGAAATCTGCCCAAGATTGCGACCCCAAATTCACATTTTTTTTAAACAACTTCTTAACATACAAGCCCGCTATGCTCCTTTGCCTTAAATGGATTTTATCTGGAAGTGAGCCGCCCTAAATTTTACGTTTATTTTTTAACAAGCTCTTAATTTCAAGGCATCAAAATGAAAACTACACAGCAGCCATGATGATGTGGCCGAAAAACTCTATGGAGCATGGATTCTGAGTATGTTTGCGGTGAATTATTGCCTTGCAAAGAAAACTTAGACAGATATAAAATCAACTGCAAAAATACACTTGGCTGATCAGGAAGTCAGGCAATATGCGTGTATAGAATCATGGTAAATGGAAATGTTACGGTGTATCGGGCATGCATTGACATCCGTATTGCCAGACTGCAAAGTTACAACAATATGTTGTAAAACATAAAAAAAAATCTTTCAGAATAAATAATAAGTGTTAATTTTACACCCATTATTGCAGATTAATAAAAATCTGTGTCTTAAGGTGAATTTATATTAATTGCTATATTAAAATATCTAACATGAAACTCCTTGGTTATTCGGCATTTGTGCTATCATTGGCGGGCGTTTGCTCTTGTGGCACAGGAAAGGATGCCGCTCAATTGACAAAATCAGGACTTGATCCCCAAAAATTCGAATCGGTTATAAACGGAGATTCAACCGCTCTGATAACCCTCTCAAATGCGTCAGGCATGGAGGTGTGTGTCACAAATTACGGCGGCAGAATAGTTTCAATCATGGTTCCCGACAAAAGCGGTGAATTTAAGGATGTAGTTTTGGGTTTTGACAGTGTAGGCGGCTATACGCCAGAGGTCAACAAATCTGATTTCGGTGCAGCGATAGGCAGATATGCCAACAGAATCAATCAGGGACGTTTTGTGCTTGACGGTGACACAATACAGTTGCCTCGGAACAATTACGGACATTGTCTGCATGGCGGCACAGACATGGGGTCGCTCGGATGGCAATATCGTGTCTATAAGATAGAGAACGCCACTGATTCAACCCTCACACTTTCCATTGACTCTCCCGATGGCGACAATCAGTTTCCGGGAAATGTAAAGGCGTTTGTCAAATATACTTTGCAGTCGGATAATGCTCTTCGAATTGATTATTCCGCTACAACAGACAAACCGACCATAATCAATCTTACTAATCATTCGTATTTCAACCTTTCCGGGGATCCCGAACTCAGTGTCACTGATGAGAATGTATGGATCAACGCATCCAATTACACTCCCGTTGACAGCACATTCATGACAACGGGTGAGATCGTGCCAGTAAAAGGCACTCCTATGGATTTCACGGAAGAGAAACTTCTCGGCAAGGATATAGAGTCTGATTTCGTGCAGGTTCGATATGGAAACGGATTTGACCATAATTTTGTGCTTGATACGAACGGCAGTCTTGAGGAATGTGCGGCTCGTGTCTTTGATCCACGTTCAGGTATTGTGCTTGAGGTATTCACCAATGAACCCGGTGTGCAGTTCTATACCGGCAATTTCCTTGACGGAACCGTGACAGGTAAAAAAGCAAAGGTGTATAATCAGCGTCATGGTCTTTGTCTTGAGACTCAGAAATATCCTGACACTCCTAATAAACCGGCATGGCCTTCTGCGACTCTTCGCCCGAGTGAAACATACGGCAGCACATGCGTCTATAAATTTTCGACTAAACAATAATCATAATACTTAAAATCTAACTACTTTAATTATGGCATTACTCGACTGGGTAGTTATCATTCTATTTGCTCTTGCCCTCATAGGCATAATCGTATGGGTGATGCGCCAGAAACAGAACAATGCCGCTGATTATTTCCTTGGCGGCAAAGATGCGACATGGATAGCTATTGGAGCCTCTATCTTTGCATCGAATATCGGCTCCGAACATCTCATCGGTCTTGCAGGTTCCGGAGCTTCTTCCGGAATGGCAATGGCTCATTGGGAGATTCAGGGATGGATGATACTTATTCTCGGCTGGGTGTTCGTGCCTTTTTATTCCCGTTCGATGGTTTATACCATGCCGGAATTCCTCGAGCGTAGGTTTAATCCACAGTCCCGTACAATTCTTGCGACAATTTCTTTGATAAGCTATGTGCTTACAAAAGTAGCGGTAACAGTCTATGCCGGAGGTCTTGTATTTCAGCAGGTATTCGGAATCGACAAGTTATGGGGAATAGATTTCTTCTGGATTGCGGCAGTAGGTCTGGTGCTTATAACTGCATTATATACGATTTTCGGAGGTATGAAATCGGTATTGTATACATCAGTCCTGCAAACACCGATATTGCTTCTCGGATCCTTGATCATTCTGGTTCTTGGACTTAAAGAACTTGGTGGCTGGGAAGAAATGATGCGTATTTGTTCTTCTGCAAAAGTTAACGAATACGGTGATACTATGGTAAATCTAATTCGTGATAACAATGACGCGCAATATCCTTGGCTCGGGGCGTTGATCGGATCCGCTGTAATCGGTTTCTGGTATTGGTGTACAGACCAGTTTATTGTGCAGCGCGTGTTGTCCGGAAAAAATGAGAAGGAAGCGAGACGAGGCACAATTTTCGGTGCTTATCTTAAACTTCTTCCGGTATTCCTTTTCCTTATACCCGGAATGATCGCTTTCGCTTTGCACCAGAAACTCGGTTCCTTCCTTCCAATGCTTCCCAGTGGTCTTCCAAATTCCGATGCTGCTTTCCCCACTTTGGTGGCAAAACTTCTTCCGGCAGGAATCAAGGGTCTTATCGTATGTGGAATACTTGCGGCATTGATGAGTTCACTTGCGTCATTGTTCAATTCATCAGCCGCATTGTTCACAATTGACTTTTATCAGCGATTCAAACCCAAGACCGATCCCAAGAGACTTGTTAAGATCGGACAGGCTGCGACTGTTGTGATTGTGATTCTCGGTATCCTGTGGATTCCGGTGATGCGTTCCATCGGAGATGTTCTGTATCTCTACCTGCAGGACGTTCAATCTGTTCTTGCACCTGGAATTGCAGCGGCATTCCTTTTAGGTATCGTTTGGAAGAGGGCTTCTGCTCAAGGCGGTATGTGGGCATTGCTGACCGGTATGATTATCGGTCTTACACGACTTGGAGCGAAAATCTATTATTCAAACCTCGGGGTTGAGGCGGGCGCATCAGAAAATCCCAGTATTTTCCAACAGATTTTCTATGATGAGAATTGGTTGTTCTTCTGCGGATGGATGTTGTTGCTGTGTCTTGCAGTCGGTTTTGTAGTTTCAATGTGCACAAAAGCCCCCGATGCTTCAAAAATACAGGGGCTTGTATTTGGCACATCTACTCCCGAACAGCGTCTTGCTACCCGTCACAGCTGGAATGCATGGGATATTGTAAACTCAATAATCATCCTTGGCATAACGGTTGCATTCTACATATATTTCTGGTAATATATGGTGTTCTGCTGTGNAAGACAAGTTCATTCAGTAATTTTGCATCTAAATTGTATTCAGATTTTGAAGATCGCATGGAATTTGTCTGAGCTGATTCTGGCATGGCGGTCTTGATAATAAGCATTATCTGAAATGGCACAGAAAGAAAACAACTATTATAAGCAGCATGACAGATTGTATCTGAGTGTTGACTGTATCGTGTTCGGTTTGAATGAAGGTAATCTGAAGCTCTTGCTTATACAGCGAGATTTCGAGCCGCACAAAGGTGAGTGGTCATTAGTGGGTGGTTTTGTCAACTATGATGAGAGTGTTGACAACGCCGCGCAAAGGATTCTGAAGAATCTGACAGGACTTGATGGCGTATATATGCACCAGATAGGTACTTTCGGAGAGGTCGAGCGAGATCCTGGAGAGAGGGTAGTGTCGGTTGCATATTCGGCATTGCTGAATTTTCCGGATATTGACCATGAGATTCTGAAAGCTCATAACGCCCATTGGGTTGACTTTAATAATATTCCGAGTCTTTGTCTTGATCACAACGAAATGATTAAGAAAGCGATCAAGAAGATCCAGACCAAATTCCGGACAGAACCTATAGCGTTTCGTCTGTTGCCCCAGCGATTCACCCTGACTCAGCTTCAGCAATTGTATGAAACATTGCTTAGTGTGAAAATAGACAAACGTAATTTCAGACGCCGCGCTTTGGAAAACAGTTGCATTGTGTGTACAGATTTGGTAGACAAGGAGAATTCACGTCGCGGCGCGCGACTTTATGAATTCAGCAGTGATGCCGCAGGTGTGGAAAGTTTTAAAATGTAGTGTATTATAATTCTATAATAATTCTCCTTATGCTCGAAGAATTAAAAGAAAAAGTTTTTAAAGCAAATCTCGACCTCGTGAAACATGGTCTTGTCATTTTCACATGGGGAAATGTTTCCGGCATTGACAGAGAGAAAGGTCTTGTTGTGATCAAACCCAGCGGAGTGAGTTATGATGATATGAAAGCCGATGATATGGTTGTTGTAGACCTTGTCTCAGGAAATGTGGTTGAAGGATCTTTACGACCATCCTCAGATACCCCGACACATCTTGCTCTATATCGGGCTTTTCCGGAGACCGGGGGTGTAGTGCACACCCATTCAACTTATGCCACGGCATGGGCGCAGGCAGGAATTGATCTTCCCAACATTGGCACTACCCATGCCGATTATTTCCACGATGCGGTGCCATGCACAAGAGACATGACTGAACCAGAAGTCAAAGGTGATTATGAACTTGAGACCGGGAATGTGATAATCGAGCGTTTCGGGGGCATGAATCCGATGCATACTCCGGGCGTTCTGGTCAAGAATCATGGACCGTTCGCGTGGGGAACCACTCCGGCTGATGCCGTGCATAATGCTGTTGTGCTTGAGCAGATAGCAAAAATGGCAAGTATCGCATATACAGTCAATCCCTCGTTGACGATGAATCCGCTGCTGGTTGAGAAGCATTTCTCCCGCAAGCACGGACCCAATGCATATTATGGGCAGTCGAATAACAAATAATACGTCAAACAACATTAATATTACATAGCAATGGAAATTTTTGATCAATATGAGATATGGTGGATAACCGGTGCCCAGCTTCTTTATGGAGGTGATGCCGTAGTAAAAGTGGATGCTCATTCCAAAGAGATGGTAGAGGGTCTTAACAAATCCGGTGTCCTGCCTGTAAAAGTTGTCTATAAAGGAACTGCGAACTCATCACGCGAGGTCAGTGAACTGATGAAGGCTGCTAACAATGATTCCAAGTGTGCAGGTGTGATTACATGGATGCATACATTCTCTCCTGCCAAGATGTGGATTCACGGGCTTCAACAGCTTAAAAAGCCGTTGCTGCATTTCCACACGCAGTATAATGCAGAAATTCCATGGAATGAAATCGATATGGATTTCATGAATCTAAACCAGAGCGCGCATGGAGACCGCGAGTTCGGACATATCTGCACCCGCATGCGCATTCGCCGCAAAGTAGTTGTCGGTCACTGGACAGACAAAGAAGTTCTGAAGAAAATCGCAGTCTGGGAGCGAGTAGCTGTCGCATGGGCTGATGCACAGGATATGCTGATTATCCGTTTTGGAGACCAGATGAACAACGTGGCAGTTACTGACGGTGACAAAGTTGAAGCCGAGCAGCGTCTCGGTTATCATGTGGATTATTGTCCGGTAAGCGAATTGATGGAATATCACAAACAGATTAAGGAAGATGATATCCGACGTCTTGTTAATGAGTATTTCCGCCTTTACGAGCATAACCATGACATGGAGGTTCCCGCATCGGCAGAATATAAGTCAGTGTGGAATGCGGCTCATGCCGAGCTTACTCTTCGTGCCATTCTCAAAGCAAAAGGAGCGAAGGGATTTACAACCAACTTCGATGATCTCGGAACAGACGACATAAA
>NZ_CAJMXD010000039.1:0-13233 GCF_905219685.1 Barnesiella sp. CU968 | reverse complement strand
CCAGAAAATCGCGTAACCAACATGAATACAGAGTTTAACAATTTCGCATTAACAGATTTTAAGAGACGCCAGTGATAGACTTTTTCAAGTCTTCCATTCCTGCGAAATATGACGGCCGTCTGTCTTCTTTTATGGATGTGCGTCTGCAAAACGGCAACCGCGACGGTCATCACGGGTCCGCACGTCTCGGCCTGACATCGGGAGCTTTCAATATCTCCGGGCCGATAGGCAAGAAGACAACCTATCTTGTCGGATTGCGCCGTTCTTGGTTTGATGTGCTCACTATTCCGTTTGTTGCGATTGCCAATTCGCAGAACGAAGATGAGAAACTTCGCTTCAACTATTATTTCATGGATTTCAACGCTCGTGTGCAGCATCGGTTCTCACCTAAGGCTACCGCTTTTGTAAGCTTCTATTTCGGGGATGATAAACTGAAAACCGGTATGGAAGACAAGGGCTATGACAAGCCTAATTATTTCGGGTCGTTTTATGATGACCGGTTTGACATGCACTGGGGAAACCTGCTTGCGCAGGCCGGACTCAATTACCGTTTCAATGATAATCTATCATCTGAGTTCACTGCCGCATACACACGCTTCTTCTCCAGCATGAAGCATGATTATATCTATAGAGATAAATCTTCCGACCACATGGACGAATCGCATACTGTCCTCAATACAGACAATAACATCAATGACTGGATATTTCGTGGTGATTTCGATTGGAGTCCCAATGGAAATGACTGGGTTCGCTTTGGTGCAGGTTATACGCGGCATTCGTTCCTTCCGGCGCGTACATCTCGTTCATACGAGGTCGGGACGACACATTTGTCAACCCGCGATTCAACATGGGCCTATGGTGCGAATGAAGTCAACGCATATATTGAGGATGATTGGAAAATAAGTGATAAGTTCAGAATGAACGCCGGTTTCCATGGCTCGCTGTTCAATATCGGGGGAAAGACAAATCTCGGATGGTCTCCGAGATTGTCACTCAGTTATCGTCCTGATGAAGACTGGGCGGTGAAATTTGCATACGCACGGACTACTCAATACGTACACCAACTCAGCCAGAGTTATCTTGCACTCCCAACTGACCAATGGATACCGATCAGCGGAAAGTTCAAGCCGGAGACAGCCGATAAAATATCCGCGGGAGGATATTGGCAATCTCCTGACAAGACTTATGCAGTGTCAGTAGAAGGTTACTACAAATGGATGGATAATCTTGTAGAATACAAGGATGAGTATTACCTGCGTCCCCCTCTCGACTTGTGGAACGCTCAACTTTGCAGTGGTAAAGGTACGGCTAAGGGCGTTGATTTCAAAATTGAAAAAGTATTTGGAAAGGTGACAGGACACATATCCTATTCGTTAGCGTGGGCAGACCGCACGTTTGCCGACAAAAACTGTGGGCACACATTCCCTGCCAAATTCGATAACCGCCATACAATAAATATAATGGTGAATTGGAAAATCAGTGACAAGGTGCAGCTCAACGCTTCGTGGGTGGGACATTCAGGCAACAGATTCACTCTGTTGAATCAAGTGTGGGATGATCCTGACTTTGAAACCACCGATTGGTTCGGAGCCGGAGAGTCACCATTGCGTACCGGCATCAACAGTTATAAGTTGCCTTTCTACCATCGTCTGGATTTAAGCTGTACTGTCAAAAATAAACGTGGGTACTGGACATTCGGCCTCTATAACGCATACTGCCACATGAACACTGTTGCAGTGAAGCGTGGAACCCAAGATATTGCCGTGTCGAAACCCGATGAATACTATATCACCAGTGAACCAGTATTCAAACGTGTCAAACTCCTTCCTGTCATACCCTCGATTTCATACACATGGCTATTCTGAAAAAAATATATCCACTTCTTGCATTACCGCTCCTCACAGGATGCGAGGAGGCGTTCACACCGGATATGCCCCATACTCCGGCATTGTGCGTCAACTCCCTGATAACCGCTGGAGAACCTGTAGAGGCTAAAATTTCAAAGTCAAGGCTTTACACCGACAGTCCCGAAAAATCCGAAGTCAGGGATGCCGAAGTCAGGATTTATGTCAATGGGGAGTTGCAGCTTGACTCCTATATCCCGAAGGAGGGCGACAATATAAGGATTGTTGCCGAAAGTCCTGCAGTTGGCAGAGGTGAGGCCGAGGTTCTTATCCCGGCTTCTATCCCGGTGCCGACTGCTACTTGGGAGGCTTATGATGTTAGTTGCCGGGAATCTGACAATGATATGGTTTTCGTCGAGTTCAAGCTAAAGGTTGACCTCCGGATTGAAGATACGGATGGAGAAAATTATTATAAATTTTCATTCAACAGTGATTTTCAAGCCGATGAAGAGTTGGACGACTTTGCAGCAAGCGGAAATTATGGGTTTGCGATAGGCTCGTTGCTATATGATATGGAACCAATTTTCAGGGAGCATATCGGTATTTTTGAGTCTATCATGGGTGGCGATGCTGAAGGCTTCTCATTCTTCTCAGACCGACAGTTTGAAGGAAAAAGTTATACATTGCATCTTCAATTTGACAACTGCTGGTTCCGCTATCCAAAAGGTGAGATACCCGACTGCAACGTCAATTTGATTGTCAGCTCCGTGTCGCCCTCCTACTACAACTGGGCCAACTATATTTGGCAGCGTGATAGCGGCACTCTGACCGAACTTGGAGACTACGGTTTTGGAGACCCGATTTGGGGCTATAGCAATGTGTCTTCCGGAGCCGGTGTTGTGGCGGCTCAATCGAAATCAGTCTGCTCGATTGATTTAACAGACTTCATTAGGGAAACAATAAACGAAACAATCAAATAGAACAATACAATGGGAAAATCGAAAACAATCGGAATAATAACGGTATTCATAATGTCTATACTTGTATTGACATCATGTGATAAAGAGGGATATGAACCAATATCAACCTCCACGGATGCCTGTCAGATAATAGTGCAATGTCTCGACCACAGTGGGAAAAGCCTTCTTGATAACAATAAATTTGTTGATGGCATTTCTATCGAGGGGGATGCTTCACACTCAAAGATAAAATATGATGTAAAAAATGCAAATGGAGGAAAGGTTCTGTCTTTCATTGCTGAACTTCCTGATCAGGACGATATGAAATGGTCGAAAGATAGAAGCGAGGCCAATGGTATCTCTAAGATGACCATGAAGTTCAAAAAACACAAAATTGAGCTGAAATGCCACATAAAATATATCGCCAACCGTCCTCCGGCAGTATCAGGTGGCAAAGCCACACTTGAAGAGGTATCATGCAATAACCAGACATTCAAACGCTCTGGTAACAGCGTAACCATAACACTACGTATGGATAAAAACGGCAAACTCTTATAAAAATATAATAATGAACCAAATTAAATTCCTGATTGTCGCTCTGATAGCGATACTCGCATTCGCCTCATGCAGTGAGGACGAACCTGCAAGAATGTTGTGGGAAGTATCCGGCAAACCGGCAGGAAATGTGGAGACATCTATTCATTATGATTATAATTCTCCAGTATGGATAACTGTCGGAGGCTATGCCGCTGAAGTTATTTTGAAATGCTCCAATTATTCCGAACTGTCGATATATGGTCAAAAGAATGAAGACGGGAAATACGTTGACTCTGATTGTCGGTTTTCAGCAAAAGTTATAGATCCAACAACCGTAAGAATATCATTTGACTATATGGAAGATGTGGACTTTACGGAAAAATCATGCTATCTACAAATAGATGGAATCAATGGTAAAGATATGCGTACAACAATGGTAACTATTACGCGTAAACATCTCAATTATAAATAACAAAAATCAATCAGATAAAAGACCACATGATTACAAAATTAAAACTAATGATGATGGTGTGTTTTGCCATCATTGTGTTCGCCTCATGCAGCGAGGACGAACCCGCAAAAATGCTGTGGGAAGTTACGGCTACCCCGGCAGAGAGTGTTAAGGCGGCCTTCGACCCAAGTTTCTACCACCAGATTCAGATTACTTCTGATGGGGAAGGCGGTGAAGTGACGCTCAAATGCACCAACTACAAATCACTTAATCTGGTTGGTACCACCAAAAATGAGAACGGGGAATATTTCGATGCTGATTGCAAATTCACGGCAAAAATCACGGATCCCGGAGTTGTCAAGATAATCCTCGACAAAATGCCCGATGGTTTCAAAGAAGCGAAAACAATCCTTCAAATCGACGGAACTGAGGGGAAGGACTCTAATACAACGACTGTTGATATTACACGTAAACCATAAATGGAATAATGAAAAGAGGAATTACCTTATTAGCCTTTCTTTTAGTCATGGCTGGATCTGTCTTCGGACAGACCGACCATGGCTATAATCTATACGGTCAATTTTTAGGTACCTCAACAGGCATTGGAGTGGGGCTTGACAGCCGTTTTAAGGCAGGTGGAATACTTGGCTATTCATTGGGGCTTGCTTTTACTGACATTTCTTGGAGTAGAGATGATGGGCTGGATGGGTGTTATGCCAGCTATGATGCGGAAAGCCGGGGAATAAGTATTCCTTTCGAGATCAATGCAATTTTGGGTAAACGTGCCAGCAAATTTGAAATAGGATTTGGCATGACAACATATCTGGTCAATAGAGACGAGCTGCATTATAAAACTATCTTCTTCCCTTCAGAAGAAGATGGAGTATTGGATTTTGAAAGGTACTCAACCCGTAAAAAAGTTTTCCGACCTAACATTATTGGTACAATCAATATCGGATACCGACTTCAACGTAAATCCGGATTCTTCATGAAAGTTGGATTATCCTTACTTATTGGAGACCTGAAATGTTCACCTATTGACGGTGTAGTTGCTTTACCGAATATTTGTCTTGGATATACAATCCCTCATTTTTAGTGCATTATAACATGAGATGAATTGCATGAGAAAAATTAGTAAGATCTTGACTGCAGTGACTTATATTATTGCTTGTTTCCTGATTGGTGGATGCAATTATGATGAACCCACACCGGGTAATGATTCCAATCCGGATTCTGATAAAACATGTGCCTTAGCATGGGATACGATTGTTTGCAATCAGTTATCGGTAAACGAGCTTTTCATCGGTTCTAAATACCTCGGAGTTCAGAACTGGAATTGCAATGGCAATCCTCCAGGCATATATCCGGCAGCAGTTTTTCCAGAAGATGCCTTTGCAACCACGTTTGATAAGGAGGTTTCCGGTAAGAAAAATCCTATTGTCGTATATACCAACTTCAGTGATCCCTTTATTTCGACTATAGAAAACCCTTCCGGAGTAAATTATAGCCGGTTTCTGAAGAGTATGCTCAGGTCGGAGGAATATCAATCTAACTCTGAACCCCAATTGAATTTATATAGATGTGCCAAAATGAATACTCTTGATAGTTTCATAAAAATATTCCCTGATAATCCATCTTTTGCCGAGACCTTTGAAAGTATAGTAAAGCAAAAGATGGATCTTGATAAAATCAAGAGTTGGACTATCGGAGAAATTATATTCAAAGGTTTTACTGTCACTATGGATGTGCCGGAAAAGGGTATTTTTGCAAATGAGATGCCATCTAAAAATGGATTGGTGTATGTCAGGAGCATTACTTATGGCTCCACAGCGTATTTTGTTATTGGCAGCGATTTGACATATCCTGAAGTCAGGGCCATTATATCTAAACCATCTATGATTGGAACTGAAAAACAAAATCTGAAAAATACACATGTAGTTCTCCTTACCAATTCAGGCATTGACCAAAACGCGGAACTTCATACTGAATCCGATGCCTTGTATGATTATTTCAGACATCCCTATATCGAAGGGAACTATGGCTATCCCATATACTGCACAGGATGCTACCTTAAAGACAATTCTTATATTCACATCTCTGTAAAATAAAAATCTCCACCGAAGAATTTATAATGAAATGCTCGGTGGAGAATTCTTAAATTAATATTCGTAACCTTCAGGGAGAGAAGGCTTGGCATCATCGGGGATGTGAGGGTTGGCTCTCATTTGCTTGATTGCTTCTATCTCACCGGGAGTGTAGCGAGTCGGACTTTTGTGAGGCATAGGTAGTTCATCCGGTTTTGATTCAGATTGTGCCGGGTCTACTTCCTGCGGAGATTCTTCTTTCTTTTTGGATTGCCAATCATCATGAGGATAGAAGAAGTTGAATTCAGGTCCAGTTGACTCTCTCGTAACGATGAGATCTTTCCAACCATCTTTTTCAGCCTCATCTGTGCCTAACATATCCTTTTCTATCCTGTCAATAAACTTACTGTCATTGCTGATTGCTCGTTGGGCGCGGTATAGCCATTCAATGTTTGTGAGTTCCCGGTTCTCTACTTTGACAGAATGTATCCAATAACCCAAACCGAAAATGATGTCCACAAGACCAATGATGACAAAGGATAGAATCTTGATTTTCTTATCTCGCTTCGCCAACTTTTCCTTCAGGTCTTCATCAGTTCGCAATCCATTTATCTGATAGTAAATGTCAGCTGCATCCTTGACGCTGATGCCATCATACTGCTTTCTGCCATTATAGTAGGACTCCGTATGTCCTTTCTCTATGATGGGAGTCAGATTTGAAGTGACTTTTGACACGAATACCTCGCTTGCCTTTTTAACAATCTCATCGGTCTTGTCCTCCGGCTTCGGCATTGCCTCAACTGCCTTTTTGAGATCTGCCATGCCTTGGACGACAAGAGCCATTGAGCCGTTCATAGTCTGGATTATTCCGGTGAGTGTGGCGACATCCTCGCTTTTGGCGAGATTATCAGGAATTTTAATCTCCGTAATTTCCATTGGCTCGGGGGTGGCAGGAAGCATAACGGGAGCCGATATTTTCGTTGCCACATTTGCCATCTCATTCTTAATCTCCGTCAGTGCGTCCTCCAGCCGTTTCATTTGGCGGCGGAGCAATTCCATATCCATGTCCCCGCACTGTGGAACAAGTGAGATGTTATCTTTCTTTGCCATAATCAGGATAATCTGGGTTTGTTGTTACGTTTTCTTCTTCTCTTCAGCAGTTGGTTGGCTGCGGCCTGCTCGTTCTCGTCAAGGTGACCGTTTCCAAGTTGGAACGCACCGCCAACCATATTGCATATAGACTCGCCAATATCAGCGGTCACTTCCGCAGCCTTTTCCAGAGTCTCCATTGTGGATTTTGCCAACGACACTACTGCCGACTGATCGACACTGGCTTGATGTGGCTGAGTCTGCCTCGGCTGTGACTGTCGGCTATGTGACTGCGAATTGAAAAGGCTGTCGAGATTTCTGAATTTGAACTGCTCTCCGACATCAGAACCTTTCACCTTGTAGTCGCCAAGTTGGAAGGAAACGCCCTGCATCTCGGTAGTGCCACGGCGGTATTTCGGAATGATTGAGATGTTCTTTTTAGCCAACTCACGCGCAAAACTATTCCAGTCGCGGGCATTTTTCAATGCTTCCGTGGCGGCGATTCTTATCTCCGCTTTCGCTCTCTCAATGCCGTGCAGTTTCTCTAAATCGGGGTTCTCCTGCTTGGGCAATGCAAGTCCATACTTCCGTGTCAATGCCTCGCAGACCTTCTTATTCTTGTAGCGGTTGCGTCCGCACTCCATACGCTTGCCGTTGTTGCCTACCATATTGAACACGATATGGCAGTGCGGTTTGTCGGTTTCGTAATGGCGGACTATGAGCCATTGGGTCTTGTCGAGGCCCATCATCTTGATGTAATCTTTCGCTATCTGAAGCATCTTTTTATCGCTTAATTTCGGTCTGTCCTCGGCGGCGAAAGACAAAGTTATGTGTCCGGCGGGGTTGCTTATTCGATGGTTCAGCATAGACTGCGACTCAAAACTTGCGATTATCTGACGGCGTTTCGTACCCAACAGACCATCGCTTCCGAGTATCTTCCAAGTGTCGGGAGTGAATATTCTTTTGTCGTGTTTCTCGCGGGTGACATAGTCAACCTTTGAACCGAACGACCCGGATTTCAAAATTTTTCCTATCATCTTTGTGTCCGTTTTTTGAGATTTATGAGGATGTCGGCCATTGTGTCAAGGCAGAAATTAGCCTTGTCTTCAATAGCGGTCAATCCCTCGGTATTGCCTGTATGGGCGATTTGATTGAGATTGGGTCCGAGTTTTTTCAACTCGTGGATAAGGGCTTTTTCCTCGTCAGAGAGGAATGCGATGATGACATCCTCCAAAGCCCGGATGCGGACATATTCAGCCTTGTTCATACCTGCCTTTGCCGAGAGAATATCAACGCGGTCATACTCGCCGTCATTGAAACTTATCTTGACATACCTGTCTCTTTTTGCCGAGCCGAGGCGCGGTCTTCCATTCGATTTATCCATGTTGTAAATCATTGTAATCGGTGTAACCATTATACCGGAATATGCGACCATCGGGAGGCAGGCAATCAACCGTCAGGCTGTCGGATTACCCCCTTTTGAGGAACTCAAAAGGTATCTTGCCACTACTACTGAATCAGGCTGCGCAGCATACCTCCGTTTCCATCCAGACGGGACTTTCTGCCTCCCGATCTGTCGCTTATTTCCGGCTGTCAATTCTCAGAGTTTGCGCCATGCCTCGAGGTCGTCGCCGAACAGGTCGAGGTGTTCGCAGATGATGCGCTCGGCATAGCTGCCAACGTTTGCGCCACGGTCGCCGAGAATACGGGCGTAGCGTTCAAGACGCTCCCATGTGGCATCGCTGATGTTGAGCGAATGTCGCTTGACAATCTTCACCGGGATAAGATATGTTTCCTTGTATTCGCCGAACTCCAGCTTTCGCTGCTTTATGCCCACACGCTGTTGCTTGGGTTGTGGCGTTGCGCTCTGTTCATTGTTGAACAGATTGGCGTTGTTGTCGGGAGTGTTGCGGTCGTTGCTGTTAACAGCAACATCAGAGTTAGCGGTGTTGACAGGCTTTACCGAGTCAACGGAATTGGGTGTAATATCAGATTTCATAATATCATCAGATTTTGGAGTTATACAATCGGTAGATGTTTTGCCAGTCTTGGGTGTTGACTTGGCAGTGGAGGGAGAGGTTGTTGACTGAGGTTTCTTGTTGATCATATTTTCTCGTTTATACGGTTTGACAATGTTGTTTCGGTTGTCGGGTCATACCGCTCAACCGACACTAATTCGAGTTGCAGGTCATCTATGAATTTCTGCAACATCGGATACTTTCTAATCATACTTTGTAGTACTGCTTGGTCTGGCTCTATTCGCAGTAGATAGTCGGCAATATCATATCCGGCTGACTTGTCGGTATCATCGGCAACATCATCCATGAAGTTGAAGATGGAGGCTTCGATACCGAGCGACTTCATCAATGGCAGTTTCTGCCGCCACTTCTCGGTCGCCCCCAAATCAGGATAGAGGATAACCTGCCGTCCACTAAGAACCCGGAGTGCCTCGGCATTGAGGCAACCGTTCTTGCCGCCGGTAGCGAGCCACACATATTCGGGCAGATACCAACTCGCTATCAGTGCTGTCTTCTCGCTCTCGACCAATGCGACAGGCTTGCCACGGTTCATCGGCAACAGATGCTCACCGAAAAAACATTGACGGAGATTGTAGTGCGGCAACTTCATCAGCGAGTGGGCCCACGACACATGGTTGAATGGCTCTTTGACACGCTTGCCACTTTCGGCATTGTAGAGCATAACTTTCCCGGTGCGGACACGCCCGTTTATGTCGGTCTGCCAGAACACACATGCTCCCGGCCAGTGCTTCGATGTGCCGACGCAATACTCTCTCATCATACGCTCCGCATCATCGGGTCCGAACTTCGATTTGAGGAACAGAAAGAGATTGTTTCGGTCGTAACCGTGCAGAGTCTGTGAAACAGTCTCTGCCGCAATGAAAGAGGCTGGCTTGGGCGGCTCGGTCGGCGTGGCTATGCGGGCTGACGGAGCTGACCAATCGGAGTGCTGAGGTTTGTGCTGTGGATTGCGATCAAAATATTCCTTTGGTGTGAGGTGGTAGCCACAACTCTGCTCATGGTCACATCTGCCGACATCATCAGGAAACGTGAATTGTTTCTCGGTGTCGATGTATCGAGAGAAACAGCGTTTCTTGTGACAGGCGGGGCAAGAATGACGGCTTCCGACACCACGATAGGGTTGGAGAATAAATCGGTATCCACTCATAGTTCTATCAAGATTTTGGTTGCACTATCTGCATTATTTGCATTTTGACGGAGCGAAAATGCGGAAAGTGCAGAAAATGCAGGTGGATAATCATAATTTCGCATAGACTCCGTGACGCACCTTTTGGAAATGGATGCCGGTGAACCGCTTGACAAAATCCTTGAATGTCCGCTCTGCCATAGAATTGGCTATCGCAATCTCAACGCCTTGCTCGGTTGTGAACTCCTCCGGCAGTGCGGCTATGACAGCCCGTTGCAGTTCTGACAGCGACAAATCCTTGATTATGCCCTGCACCCTTGTGGCGGTAGCCTTGAAATAATCTACAAGGCCTATGGCATTCTTCACCGAAACAAGATCTATTTCAGTTTTGTCAGCCTCGCCACAAGCCCACCGCGCTATCTGGATTATCAGACAGAAGCGTATGGCATGGAAATCGAATTTGCTGAACACTCCTTTTAGAGCATCGTTTTCCTCGCGGTTGCAGTCCTCGGTGTTTTCCCGTTGCCACTGATAGAGCCGTGTCTTTGCCTCCGGCGAAAATCCTATGATTGTCGGGATAACCTTTCCGTCTTCATCAGTTTTGTATGGCATATCCACAAGTCTGCTGATAATCTCAGCCCATGTAGCCTCAATGTCGAATGACGGTTCTTTGTCGCTCCACGCCTGTTTATCCTGATTGTTGGCGATGACGAATAGAAGGCGGTCGATAAAGCCGTTTGAACTGCGGCTGCCTTGGGCGAGTTCGTTGAGGATGCCGTTCTGGATAGTGCCGACAACAGACACAAACGGTCTTCCGATATAGACGGAGTCTTTCGCTCCCTTGCGGTCGGAGAATATCGGGTTGGCGTTATAGAGTTTCAGCCAATACTCCTCGTCAGAGCCTTTGTTGTAGCGGTTGAAATTCTTGAACCATCCGGCAAGTTCATCATTCCACATGCAGATGCCGCGCAGATTGTGGGAGTGAATAAGCATCATTGCCTCCGGCGTAGCGTCAGAAATCAGGAACCGCTTGTTAACAGGCAATACCGGGTGAGCAACAGTCCTTTCTTTCATCGGTAATTCGCACTGGCGGTTGTACTCGGCAAGTTCTTTCTGAAAGGCACTGTTGTTTACGCCGTCAATATCGGAGAAAGGACGGATAGCGAAGTTCAGAGGATGCGACTTGCACGCTCCGGGTCTGCCGACAAGAGCCATGAACAGAATGGCACTCTCATCCCATTTCCCTTTCAGCCGGGCAAAATGGGTGTTACCGATGCCAAGACCGAGAGCCACGAGCATAGCCCCGGCAAGATAATCCACCGGATAACCGTAGCAGTCGTTAGCCTCGCGGATAATCCGCTGAATCTTCATCGGCATGGCACCAAGCGGAAAATCACCGCCACGCATACTAACACACATATCCACAGCCTTGCCGAGAATGAGCATAGGGTCAATGCCTTTGGAGTTAGATGTGCTCTTTTCCATACTTTTCCAGAATCGTGTTTACGGCAGATGTCTTGTAATAGACTTTGCCTCCAAGTAGAGTTGCTTCCAAATATTGGCTCTTGCGCCAGTTGCGGAGTGTGTTTGCACAGACTCCAAGAATTCTCATTACCTCCTTGCGGGGAATGAGTGGATCCTTGTCTGCCGAAAGCATAGCCGGCAGAACCTCCTCCTTAAATTTTTCGATAGCACGTTCAGCAGTGTGCTCGACCACTTCAAGGAGGTGACCCAGAGGGAGCGTGATTGAAAGTCCGGTCAGCTCCTCCGGTGTGAATTTTGAAAAATCAAGATTCATTGTTAAAATTCCTCGCGTCATCTGGATTAATCAATGGACACCGACAACATGAAATGTCCAAGGGTCGCATCGCTATGAATTGGCTTCTCTCTGTCGGTTTTTATTGCATGGGGTGACCGGTCTTTACCTCAGCAATGATTACGGACTTTCGCCTTGTCGTTGCGATTTGACGGTGCAAAGAAAACACATGATTTATGTTTCTCCAAATTTATAACGCTGATACACAGTGGTTTATATTCGCATTGATTCGTAACGAAGTAAAACGAAGAATTTTTCTTTTCAGCGACCCTCAAAATTGCGCAGAAGGCGGTACGGATATGAAAAACGGGAGCCATCCGACATCACTGTCAGATGGCTCCCGTCAATAATATTTTTATATGTCAGCAGGAGTATGCGTAATCCTGCACTCCCAATTTCTCAACAAGGTCATTGTAGGCGAACATGTATTCCGGTCTCTCAAATGTCATGCAAGGGACTTCCACTCCGCTTTTCTTTGTGATTGTGGTAGGCGTAAGAAGCATTTTCAAATTATCCTGTATGCCTCTATGCCCGGGGATGCGGATGTTGGGCTTTTTCTCATAACGCTGTTCAAGAGCCGCATGAAATTCGACAACGGAGGTATTGGTAAGGGAACGGCTCTTTTCAAGGACAAGATAAAGAAGAGCCAAATCCTTCCCGCTTTGTTTGATATGGATATGCTCATCAATCGACCCCAATAGATATTCATCACTGTTGGGCAACAGTTCTTTCAGGCTACGGCGTTTCTTTTCTTTGCCGGGAATGGGTTTCTTTTCTGAAGTGCTCTTCATTTCAACCTTTGTCTCTGTCGGTATTGATTTGAATTTGGCAACAACTCCAGCAGTAACAACCGGAGTNATCCCCATGTCTTCCATCTCAGACACGAACTTCACCCAATCTTCCTCTTTACGAGCGCCAATAGTCAGGCTGCGGTTGATGATGGTTTTTATATTGAACGATGCGAGTCTGCGCAGAAGAAAATTTAGTTTACCATCCTGAATCAACTCCTCGCCATATTCAACCATACACTCGAAGCTGCGGCCGAAAAACAACCAGCTCAACATTGCCGGAACAATGCAATCAGGCATCTGAGCCCTGAAATGCAGGGCAAGTTGGTCTTTAAGTCCTCCATCGGTAAGAATCTTTTCCAGATCTTCAATGCCCTCCGAGCGGTCATTCTTCAGATAGAGCAGAAGTGCCTTCTCATATTTCGGCACAAGCATAATGGCAGTCTTGAAGACTTGGTCGAAACCGATACCTCTGCGGTCGTGCATAACTGTCTCTTATA
>NZ_CAJMXD010000038.1:0-13508 GCF_905219685.1 Barnesiella sp. CU968 | reverse complement strand
CTCTCGGGAGTCTCTACAGAGGCGGGATAGAGGCGGTATCCTCCGTGAGCCACAAAACTCTTCACCAGCGGGAACGCGTCTTCAAACCAGGAGCGGGTCTCGTCGTTGATGCGGAAGTCCATCATGTTGACTCTCGCTTCTTCCGAGGCATCGTATTCCCCTTTGCGAACATCCTCCGCGTGCCCTTCGCGATAGAGTCCCGAAGGATCGCGCCAGTAGCGGTGGTGCGCACCGGTGATCCAGCCGCCCTCCATTATGATGGGGCGTTTGAAATTCCATTTGCGCGCCATCTCTTTTTCCCAGTCCTGATAGTAGCCGTGCATCCCGAATGCATCGTGGCGGAGGGAGAATCCTTTCGCCACTGCGGCGGATATGAGTTCCGCGGCATCGGCGGGTACGCTTCCCCATCCTTCATCGGCGGGATCGCCAAGCATACGGTGGTAATGGATAAGCATCGGCACGCGTCTGAAACAGTCTGTGGCGAGACCGGTTATCCAGTCGAATACCTTTTTCTTGTTGCTGTTGTCCTTATAGATCATGGAGTGAGACTCACCCCATTTCCCCAATGAATACGCGTCGATGAACTCCACTTCATCCGGGTTGTCGAAATGACGGGCGAACTCGCGGAAGAATTTTGAATATTTCTCCTGAAACACGGGGTCATCGGGATAAGGGGAGAGATTTTTGCCGGGGTTCTTCGGGTCGTAATAACCTTCGGCACCGGCGTCAAACACATATTGCGGCGTGTTCTGTCCCTGGTCTCTGCCGTCGATGACGATGCGGAAAGCTATGCGGAGTCCGCGTTCGCGTACGCTACGCAGAAGGCGCATCAGCCGGCTGTCGGGATCGTTCCAGGCGTATTCCCCCTCTTCCGGCTCGAATGATACCCAGCTCGTGCGTATATATGCGCAAGAAGCATAATCCGACACGCGCACCGTAGTGGTGTCGCCGGTGGTTTTCATGTGGTCGTAGCCTTTCTCCTCCCAGAAATTTTCATCCCAGTTTCTGCCGAGGTACATCACCCATCCCTGCAGCGGGTTGCGGAGCACGCGAAGCGTGTCAGGCTCGAAGTTCACGGTGCGGGTGCCGTTCGCTCCCGCTGCCGATAGAAGAATCATGATTGCGGATATTATCCGCGTCAGGTCGGTTCTGTGAGTCATATATGGTGTCTTTTTTTAGACAATAAGGGTGCTGTCGGAGCGTATGCCCTGACTTGGGAGGAGAGAAGTATGTAAGGATTGGAGTCTGAGTTTTTATGGTTTCAGAGTAATGACGTTTCCGCTCCTTGTTATTTTCATCGGCACAATCTCGCGTATTGATTCGATTACCGTGTCGATGTCTTTATGAAGGTCAAGCTTGCCATATACTCTGGTGTCTGCCAGTGAGCTGTGGCATCTGATTTCAATCCCATAGTAGTCACCCAGATTGCGGGTGAGTTCGGAGAGCGGCATGCCGGTGAGGTGCAGCAGCCCTTTTGTCCAGGATGTGTAGTCATCCGGATCGATGCGTGTCAGAGAAGTCACATCTCCGTTGAGCAGCTCCGCCATGTCGTTGGGCCGCAGTCTTACGCTTCTGTCGTTTTCCGTATCAATCTCCACGGAACCCTCCACAAGCACTACAGATGCTGTGGAGTCGGAGGAGTTGCGGATGTTGAAAGTGGTGCCCAATACTCTGACATCGAATCCTTTCGATTCGACTACAAATGGGTGTCGGCGGTCTTTTGCCACTTCAAGAAAAACTTCTCCGAAGACGAAGATGTGACGTTCGTTACCTTTGAACTGTTCCGGATACAAGACTCTGGAATGTGCGTTGGCGATAAGATGAGAGCCGTCTGGCAGAGTGATCTCCCGGCGTTGTCCCGCAGGAACAATGACTTCGTTATATCCGGCGTGTGCGAGTTCACTCACGGATGCTTCAGACAGATCGGGCGACGGGGCTGTGAAACCGCCGGCACCGGCAAACCATACCAACGCTATGCATGCCGCCGCCGAAAGGGAGGCAACGCATATGTTGCGCAGGCGGCGTTTCCTTGCCAGCTTTTCCTTGCGGATTTTTTCATGCACAAGGCTTTTTATCCTTGTGTTGTCTACCGGCTGGAAACGGCATGCGTCCAACAGGTGGTCGAGGGCTCTTGAACCCTCTTGCCCCTGGGTATGGTTGTTATGTTTCTGTTCTTTCATCTTTAGCTTTGATTGCCGTCTCTATTATATATGTCGCATCTCAAAAAAAAATCTATAGGTCGAAATCCGTTTTTTTTTGAAAAAAATGTGTTTTTTTGAGAAAAATCTGTTTTTCGGGGTCGAATCCGTTAAATTTTCGGATAATTTTTAATTAGAACCGACGTTTTTTTTGTCCCCCGCCGCGACCGCTAATCGGGCGGTTTTGATTTAAGCAGCCGTTTCTTGAGATAGTCAACCGCCGTCTTCACATGGTAGTTTATCGTGGGTAATGAAATGCCGAGCAGTGTTGAGATCTCGTTGTATGAGACTTTCTCAAGTTTTGCCATTGTGAAAACATGTCTGCATTTGGGAGGGAGTTCTTCGATNGCGCGGTTTATGGATTCGACTTCTTCCTTTGACACATATTCCTCGTCAGGACTGACAACGGGGAAGTGATGGAATTCCTCGATGTCATCGATTGAAAGGCAGGAGAAATCGCGGGTGTCCTCATGGCGGTATCTTGTCAGGGACATGCGGTATGTCGTGTTTCTCAGGTATCCGGGCAGGTTTTCTATCTCAAGAAGTTTACGGCGTTGCTCCCACACATNGAAGAACACATCACTGACTATCTCCTCCGCGGTTTCCTTGTTGCCCGTAACTCCGAATGCGATACGGTATAGATGCGAAGAATAAAAATCCATGAATGCGTCAAGTGCGTTCTCATCGCCTTTCGCCATCCTGTAAATTATGTTTGCCTCAATTGCTTGCACTGCCCGTTATTGCTTTGCTCCTTAATCCGCGGCTCAATCGCCGATAGCCTGATTATCTGTGTCGCTCCCCTGCAGGGGAGTACAAGGTGCCGGCGCCTTGTACTCATGGTTCTGCAAATTTAGATAAAATATTCTTAATCGGTAAAATTAAAATGTTAAAAAATCGGGGACAACAGGCTGCTGCGTCCCCGATCCGATTCAGTATGATGCAATATGTTCAGAGTGTGCGCTCTAATTAGCGGGTGCGATAACCAATGCGTTCAGATGTCCCTCGCATGCCACACCGGTGTCGATGCCTGTGACCTCGACGGTTATAGTGCCGTCGCTTGCCGGCGTCACTCCGCGGTATGTCACGGCATATTCCTCAAAGGGCACTTTGTCGAACGAGGGATAGACCCCCGTGCCCGAAGAAGCGATCTTGAGTCCGGTTCTGACCNGTTTCTNTTCGTGCGCGGTNNCGCCTGTTACCCTGTAGGATNTTATCCGGGCGTCACGGCTGCCGTTGAATCTTACCGCCATGAGTGTTATGTCATATCTGCCCGATGCATTCAGAGAGGTTATGGCAAGACGTGCCGCAGTGGTGTTTCCGGTTCCTTTGACACCTGCAACTGTCAGACCGTCTTTCCATGCGGTGACAGGGAATTCCGTGCCTGCCGCTATGATTGCCGAGTGTTTGTCTTCTCCGCTCACGCCGAGATAGCTGCCGGTAAATCCGCCGAGTATCTTCACGCTTGCCCTGACGAAATCGCCGTTGCTGTCTTTTAGCCATACGGGTGTTGACGACGGCTCGAATGACGTGTAATTGTTCCAGGGTGACGATGAAAAGCTGTTGGGTCCGAAATCCACGTATACAGGTGAGGTGAGGTCTCCTTCCTTGACTGCCGGAGTCGCATATTCGTCAATTGTGGTTACCTTGTCCGGAGCCGCTACCGCTCTATGCGCCGCCAGACGTGCTATCGCCGCCATCTCTTCGCTGACTGTGGAGGGGGCGTAGGTGGTTGTGGTGACATCTATGCCGAACAGTGCCTCGAACCATGTGCAGGCGGCGGTGTAACGTCCGTAGGTTACTTCAAGATGATAGCCGTCGCGGTTGAACACATCGCCTACATAAGTTGTGCGGGCGTTCTGGATCGCCGTACCCGAAGGCACCATCAGTGTGAGCGAGCTGTTGTCGGTCATTGCCTTGCGAGCGGATGACACGATGGCGTTATACATAGTCATCTGGTCTTTGCCGTATGCGGGAAAACTTTCATGGTTTGAACCGGAGGCGTATGCCCAGGTCTGATGCCATATCAATGAGGCTTCGGGAGCTTTTGACTCTATGCCGCCGATAAGCGCGGGGAGTGAGGAGTATGTGTCATATTTCCCTGATTTTCCGCTCGCCTGCTGAAGGCTGATATAATCCCACGGTTCGTCTGCCAGTGCCTCCGACAGGTGCACTCCCGTGCGGTTCTTTTTCTCTCCGGCTGTTACCTTGCNGTATTCATATGCCGGGGCATCGCTCTGCAGGTTGGCGTAATGCTTGTCGAGGTCGCAGCCCCCGATATACATGTTGCCGATCACCACCTCGATGCCTGCCGCTTTGGCAAGGTCGTAGAGATATTGCTCCACGGCATCCTGCGAGAAGCTGTTTCCGATGGCGAGAATCCTTACCGTGCCCTGCTCCACGCTTACATTGATTGTAGTGGAAGCCTTGGCATCTCCGGCTGTCGCCTCGACAGTGACGCGGGTTTCACCGGCTGCGATACCTGTGATGGTGATCGTCGAGTCGTCCTTGCGGCTTGCGCGGGCTATTTCGGGATTCGCCGAGGCGCATGTCCATTGAAACGAATCGTATCCCGAGCCTCCGAATGTCAGTGTGATGTCACTGCTCTGCCGGCGGGAAAGGGAGACATGACCGGATGCTGTCACCGTAATCTCTGTCGCCGGTTCTTCTGGCTTGTCCTCGGGCTTGAGATCCGGCTCGTCAAGAGTCTCGGAGCAGGATGTCATGACGGCAATGAGAAGAAACAGTATTAACGGAAAGATATGACAGTAATTTGAAAAAAACTTTTTCATGATTATTCTTTTCTGATCAGGTAATGTTAAAAAATCGGGGACACAGACCATGGCGTCCCCGATTGGATTCTGAAAAATTCAGATTTGATTCAAAATAACTTGACCTTAATTAAAACTACTTTATTACCTTACTTTATTACCTTAAAGATTGCATTACCTGTTTTTATTATGTATAGACCGTTTGCGAATGAACTGATGTCAATGGTGTCTTCCGATGTGGCGGCGACGGCTGCTCCGTTGACGGTGTAGACCGAGATTCCTTCAGTAGCACCTTTGACGGTGTAGATGCCGTTTCCTGTTTTTACGAGGCTAAGTGCGTCTGCGGTTTCTTCAACAGTGGTGATTACGCTGGTAGGAAGCGAAGGTATCTCGCTTTCCGTGATGGCGTATGCTCCCGGCATCATTCCTGCGGTGCGCTCTTTCCCGTTCTGGTCTTTGGCAATGGCAAGACCTGCGGGAAGTCCCCAGCCTTTAACGGCGGTCTCGATCTGTGAGCCTGATGCACCGGCAAAGTATTTCACCGGAACAATGACATTGTCGCTGTTGATAGTGTTTTCTCCGAATATAGAAGCATATGTGCAGTCAGCACCTGTCTTGTCGGAATCAAGCCAGTTTATTTTCTTGGGCGCTTCGGTGTTGGCGTCCGTTACTTTGCCGATGTAGTTGTACCCCCCTGATGTAAAGAAGAAATCTTTCGTGCTGGGCTCACTGTTGAAGAATATATCGGAAGTTTTCTCGTCGTTTGAAACGATGACGGAGTTTACAATGCTCATGTTGGCACCTTGTGTGGTGGTTATCTGACCGTCGGCGTTATCACCTGAGACAGTGTTGCCCGCGATTGTGGAATTTATGATTCTCAGCGCACCGGGGAATTTTACACGGTTTGAATATATTGCTGCACCGCTTGCTGCCTTGTTCCTGGTGATGGTTGTGTTGACAATGTTAAGGCTGTTGNCGTGCGACATGAAGATGGCACCGCCGAAATCATGNTAATTGNTGTTGTTCTTGAATACGCAGCCTNCGAAGGTTGTGATACCCTTGGTGTCTTTGTCAGTACGGAGTCTGACTGCGCCACCGCGATAGTTTGCTGAGTTGTCGCGGAATACGCAATTTACAAACTTCACGGTACTTCGATGGCATTGTGCTGCCGGTCCACCTTTTTCGCCTTGTGCCCAGTTGCCATAGAAGTTACAGTTGTTTATAGTTACGGAACCGCTATTGTCAATGTAAAGCGCACCGATTCCTGCAACACCTGCATCACCTGTATCTTCTTTGGGATCCTCTTTCATGTTGGTATAGACATTTGTAAAGTCTATATTGTTTATCACGACAGGTTTGTCTGTGTTNCCCGTTCCTGTCACGGTCATTATCCTGATAAGACGCTGAAGGTCTCCGTCTGATGCGTGGTTGTCATTGTTTTTGTCTCCCGACAGGATCGTTCTCCCCTCTGTGCTGCCGTTTATGGTAGCATATGTCGCTTTTTTGATGATGATGCATGCGCTGGGTTTGTATGTTCCGGCGGCAAGTTCGTAGACATCGCCGTCGACGTTTTTAAGAGCCTGCTCGCGGAATTCCTCCACGCCGAAAGCGTTTTCCGGAGTCAAGCCGTCTTTGTTGCCAGCTCCCTCGGGAGTCACATAGTAGGTTGTAGCGAATGCCGGCGCAACGGCGAAGGCACCGAATGAGAGAAGTAAATTTTTCAGTCTCATAGTAGAAATGATTTTAAGTTATTATTTGTTGTTTTTGTTTTTCGGTTGTCTGTTTCCATCGAATCCTTGATGACCGGAATTCGTATGCCTCTACTATATATGTCGCATCTCAAAAAAAAATCTATAGATCGAAATGCGATTTTTTTTGAAAAATTTTTGTTTCCTCAAAAGGCAGGTCGCCTTTATGGGGTATAAAACGTTGGCAGTGTGAATTTTCGCAAGCTCACACTGCCATATAAATGATTTCTAACGATTAGAAGATTAAGGTGCTTTTTTATAGTTACCTTTGACTGTTCTTACACATTTCAGGTCATTTCCTCAGTCCTCGACAAGACGCAAAAGAATCGCATCGGTTCCCGACGGGTCGGGACCACCGGCCCAGCCCTCCCATTTTCCTATGCCGAGATTGTCGTGAGTGCCGACATTGAAGTCGTATGTGTAATAATTGATGTCAAGACCATATTTTTCGGATTCATCGGGCGCCAGCCAGTATAAGGCGCCGGGACGCTCCCATAAATCCCAAAAAAGAGGCTTGTATCTAACAGGATATCCTGCTGCTCCGTCTGTATCTGTTTCGGGGAAGTACTTGTATCTGTTGGCATATTGGACCACACCAGCCCAGCCAGCTCTCTGGCGGTTGTATCTTTCCGTCGGGGAAAGCTGCTTGAACCTGCCGTAGCCTGACGCTCCGATAGGGAAGAAGAGGTTTGTGCCGGTGATTGTGTCGCAAACGAACACTCCCCTCATTCCTTTGCCGTTCAGGTTTCCTGCATCGCGTGCCTCATATGCGTCTTTTACGCTTTCGGCAACTGTGGAAGACTGATCTGTATAGAGCACTCCGTAACCGTATATAGTATTGCTGTTGCCGGTTATGGCGTCAAAGTCCGCTTTTTTCGGCAGACGGCATGTCTTGCCGTCAATTGTGAATGTGTCCCATGCTGTTTTAGAAGTCCTGATGTCATCCCATTTTTTAGAATCCGACGAACCGGCGATGGCGAAATAACGCGATGCTCCGTTCTTGTCGAACCATTCCGCTGTATTGTTGGAGGCGGCAATCGGGAACTCTGTATTGAACTGCCTGAAATACGAGCCTTCGATAACCGGGTCAGCCGTCTCCTCGGTGGGGGTGACAAGGTTGAAGCTGTGCCACTTGGTGCTTGAGCCGGGGAACGATACGGGAGCGTATCCCTGTCTTACGAATATGAGGTGAATGCAAGTGTAGTTGTTATAGTAGATCTTGATTATTCCCGACCTCGGTGTGGATGTCGTGCCTTTGGGTCGGAATGTGAAATCTACTGTTGAGCCGGATTTCCCTGATATAGTGCCATCCGGGTTTTTCTGCGATTTGCCTTCAGTCGGCTCAAGATCGAACCAGTCGCCGTTCTTGATAACGGCAACCCATGGACCTGCCGATTCCAGAGGTTTGAATTCGGTCGCTTGCTCACCCTCCTGAACCATCATCACTACATGGAAGGGATCTGCACAATCCTTGCTTCTCCAGATTCCGGTCGGGTTGACAATGCGTCGCATCTGCTGGATTGTCACAGGGGTCTTTACAGTGCGGACAGCGCCCTGCGCGTCTTCGATTTCTGCGGTGAAGACGATGCTTGCCTGACGGCGGTATGCCACGTAGGGGTTGTTACCTGTGTAGCCTGTGGTCGGAACAAGCTGTTTAGAGCGTGTGAAAAGTGGAATGCGTGCTTCCCATTCACCGCCGCCGTTTGTGGTGATGGTGTAATCTCCGTCGGTTGCATCGATATGCTTGCCGAGAGAGGTGTCATATTCCCGCCATCCGCGATTGTTGTGCTCCCAGTTGGTTTTGTTGTATGTATACGCGGTGGGATTGGTTCCTCCGTATTCGGAACCCACAATGGCGGCACGGGTCTTGCGGAGCGACAGGAAGCCGTTCCATGGTCCCGGATTGTCGGTTGCCTTGTCCCAGTATGGTGTCGGAACAGGTTTTGAGCCATCGGGATTTATGGCATGCCAGCTGTTTTTGTTTATCTCGTCTTCCGGAATATCGGCGCGGAGCGATATCAGACGTCTCCCTACTATTTTCAGAGGTATGTTCATGCTCTGGTCGTAAGTATAGGAGATGAAGTATGGGTTGGGGGCGATGATCGCGGGCTCCGGATCGTAGACAATGTGCCAGTCGTTGTCGTTGGCGTTGTTTTTGAGCTTCAGCGTCAGCTTGTAATGGTAGTTGCGCTGTGCGTCGTAGTTTGTCTCGGTGTCCTTGCCGAGCATGAAGCGGTAGATGATCGGACCCTCTCCCTCGGAGTTCTTGTAATAACCCGACACCTGGACATAGGTCCCTGCCTCTTTGCCGTCTTTGAACCCCTGGTCGCCCGGGGTGTTACCGTTCGGGAATTTTATGGATTCGCCGCCGTCCCAGCTCTGATGCTTGTTTTGTCCTTCGCCCTGCATGTTCTCGTAGAAGTAGAGAGCCTCGGCGTTTTCGGCATGAGCGTTCTCAAGCATTATCGGATCAGCTTTGGTCACAGTCCTGCCTGTCTGTCCGCCGGCAGTGGAATAGGTTATGTATTCACCCTCAGAGATGAGGTGGGCGGAAACCGAATGGTCAGCTCCAAGATAGCAGTAGCGCGGGATGNCACGCACCTGCACGGAATGTATCCATACCTGCACGTTGTCGTAAAGCCCGCTGCCGTCGACGTTGACGGTCACTTTTGACGCGGCTCTTTTCAGCCACGCGTGGAGCGGATACATTGAGCGGTTGATTGCCAGAAGGGGAGCGTCGAAACCCTGGCTCGACTGGTTGTCGGCGGCTGTGAAATATCCGAACATCTGGTCGTTGGCGGATATGTCGTCTTCGTTCCAGATGAGCGGTGTGTTCTTCAGAAGTTCTTCTGTCGAGACATCGTATCCCTCAAGGTCTCCCATATTCGCCACCGCATATATGCGGTATCTGCCGAATGGTATGCCGGCGATCGAGAATGTAGCCTTGGGAGTGTCGCTTTCCGCCTGATGACCGCCGTCGCCCGGTGTGTCGGGTGCCATGGCATTGTTGTTGTTTTCAATCTGAAGACNGAGGAGTTTCTCCTGCGGCACTTTCATGGCAAGGTTTCCTTCACTGTCGTAAAAGAGCACGCAGAGAGTGTTGACATGTTTGAGCGCGTTTCCCGAGGCACGGGTACCTCTGAGCACATCGCGCACGGGGCTGAACACCACCGATGCTGTCAGAGTCGCTTCCCCTTCGCCGATTTCAGGGTCTACGTAAAGACGCTCGTCAACACAGGATGTCACCGCCGCCGACAGGAGCACTGAGGAAAGTATGCAGAGTGTTTTGAGGATATTCTTCATCGAGATAATCATTATGTTCCGGAATCAGCCTGATCAGAGTCCGAAGTCTGGCTCAAGACTGATGCCTGTGTAAGGGAGAAGGGTGACTGATGCTTTGGCATCTGTCGATTTCATTTCGATGTTTATTTTCACGTGGGTGTTTCTCGGAATCTCGTCAAGGGTGAGATCGCGTGGCGTGAGCAGTTCTGTGCCGTTGTCAAGCGCAACAGACAGCCGGAAATGTTTCTGTCCGTCCTGTTTTGATTCCGGGAAATAGACGTAGGGAGAGAGTGTGGCTTCCATGCCCGGCTTTATCTCGATGGGGGAGACCGGAGCGAACATGTAATCGGAGAAAGGTGTGTCGGCGGGAGTCTCGAACGCCGTGATGAAGCGCCCCCCGGATGGATTGCCTGAAACGGCGTATTTCCCGGGGTCGTACATGGTGTTGCGTGGCAGATAGTAGCATTCGTCGGCAAGACCGTAGAGCTTTATGCCGGTAACTGATACTCCTTCCGAAGGATAGTCTTCGGCAACAGAGAAATGGAAAGAGAACTTTATCGCGGATCTGGTCACGAAGAGGTGTTCTGTCCTGAAGAAATCCACCGGCGATTCAGGTACGGGAACATCTATCTCGAACATCTCGCTCATCGGTATAAAGCTTTTCTCCACCGAGCTGGCGCTGTTGTCGACCAGGGAAGCGTTGGATTTCCTTGAGAGTCTTATGGACTCGACTTCGGTTTTCGGGAAGAGTTCACCTTCGGCTATTGACGAGAAGTCGTAGGAGACTGCGGCTTCGTTGGCGAAAAGGTATATGTGTTTCCTCTCGCCGCTCGACACCTTGAACCTGAGGTCGTCATTGAGTATCGCCCCGGTGGATGGCTCGACGAGCACCATGCGGTTGTGCTCCACGACACCTGTCTTCTCCTCTCCCGCGTGCACTATCACGACGCGCAGTGTGCGCAGTTTCTCATAGTCTGACACGGGACCCTCGAAAGTGAGGTCATCCGAATCGGGGAACGGCGCGCGTGTTTTCGCGCCTATTCCCGATTCCGACAAAGCTATGTTGAGCGATAGCGTCACGTTGCCTGTGCCTTCCATACCGGAATCTTCCGGCACGGAAGGGATGTCGTTGCCGCAGCCCGTGAGGAATGCGGCGAATGCCAGTGCGGCTATCTGTCTGTATCTTTTTCTGAGATTCATTACAATTCCGCGTTATTGATGCGAACCACCCAGTCGTTGATTTTGATGTAAGTGCGTATCCAGCTGCCGGTGTTGTCAAGGAAGAACACCATGTTCCAGCGGCTTTCGCGGTCAAGAAATTCCTGACTTCCCATTGTTGCGAATTCCTGACTTTTCAACATAAGCAGATAGTTGATCAGCGGAATGTCGACGATTGTCTTCATGTCGCTGCGCCGGCTTATCACCAGACGGGCGTCGTGCGACTGCATGAGACGCGAAGTGCAGAATTCGGCAAATGCCAGCAAAGCCTCGTCACCGTTGTCGAGCACACCGGCGGAGACTTGTCCGGATGCCCAGGGAGAGTATGTGTGACTGTTGCCGGCAACCGGCATGTTGTCGGAGTCGAGAACGGTGTTGTCATCCGTGACGGAGAAGACGAAGTCATCGCCGTCGACCGGCTCGCCGCTGAGGTTCTGCAGCAGAAGACGGATGTTGTTGGTGTCTTTCATCATCTCGACGGTGCCTTCGGTGTAATCGGTGCTTTCTGCCGGTATCTCCATGGTCAGTCTGCCGTAGAAGAGGGAATGCAGGCGGGTGCCGACGGGAGCCGTAAGGCAGTCACCGGCAATAGCGGTCTGCAGTCCCTGCAGATTCATTGAGGAGGGATCGGCATTGAACCGGAACGACGCGTCGCCGCATTCCATGCCTCCCCATGCCTCGAATATGTATTCACCGGGAGCAAGGGGGAGAACAAGTCTCCAGTTCTCATCGGAGAGAACTGAAGACGTTTCTGTGAAAGTGGTGACGTAATTGCCGTCTTTGTCGTAGACAAGGAGTGTCAGGCAGTCCACCTGCGAGGGGAATGCGTTGGCAAACTCCATGTTGTAGTCATAGACGAAACGGAGGCGCGCACCCTGCGGGCAAGGTTCGAGCTGTTCGTTGAATGAATCGCACGAAGCAAGGTTCAACCCCGTGATGACCGCTATGGCAGTAAGGATGATTTTAGAGAATATGTTTCGTCTTAGGAAATTCATTGCAGGTGTTTTAGATGCGGTTTTAGAAGCTGTTTAAACAACGTCTTTACGGTTATCATTCAAAAACGATGTCGTTTACGCGCACTGTCCATGGCACCACTTCCGCATCGACAGTGAAATAGATGTCTGACGATTCGTCGGGGGTGTCGGGTTTCGGACTGTCGGGGTCATTCTGGGAGATACGGGGGTGTCCGAGACGCGCGATGTGTGTCACGGCGAGCTTGTAGACATTGTTGCGCACTACGGCGAACTCCATGGGACCCATGATTCCGTTCTTGCCGTTGTCGTTGTGGCGGTTCCAGTAATAATAATAGCAGTAGTAGCCCCAGCCTTCGCGATTGTCTTCGCTGCGCTGATAGATAGTGAATCCGGCGTCTGTCACGGCTTTCTTGTATTTGGCAAGAATCTCGCCGTTGTCGGGTTTGTTCGCCTGGTTCCACATCTGCCAGCAATAGTTGGCGGAGTTCTGGTCAAGGTCTTTCTCATCGCCGTCGTTATATATCACTTTTCCATCGGAGTCAACAAGCTTGTAACCGGTCAGACCGTTTCCGAACACTGCCTTGTAGAGGGAGTTTGTACGGTTCCAGTCGGGGATGATCTTGCCGTCGGGACCTGTGGTATAGGAGAATGATGCGCTGACAGCCGCGTCATATACGTTCTGCCATGTGCAGTAGAGGCTACCTGCGTATGAATATAGTATCGGTGCCTTGTATGAATCGCCTAAGGATGCGTCTTTGCTGTTGACTGCATTGATAAGGTCATTGAGATATTTTGCGTTACGATATTCCGCAGTGCCTTCTGTCAAGTTAGTGAGGTCAGTCTTAAGATCATTGCTGGCAAGCATTTTTCCTTTGAACACAACGGCGGTTGAGATTCCGTTTACCTGATTCTCAATGCCGGGAGCGACATTCTCGGTGAGGTATCTCCACACTTTGTATGTTCCCTTGTTTCCGTTGTTGTCCCAGTTGTCGGGGTTGCCGTTGGAAAGGACATCAGAGATTTCGGATACATACCAGCGCTGGTCGGCGGTGTTGAAGTTTCCGTTGTTGAGTGTGCCGTCGTTGTCGAAGAAGGCGTAGTTGAAATATGTGGAGAAGTTTTCGGATATACCGGCATTTTTCTGCTGTGCGAAGTAGTCGACAATGTAGTTTCCGGGTCTGTTCTGGTCGAGCGAACCGTCGGTCTGAAGAGTGTACCATGGTTTTTCAGCACCGCAGAGTGCCCATCCGTTAGTGCTTCCGGCTGCGTTCCATCCGTCGTTGAGGCCGTTGTTTGACACTCGTTTCAGATAATAGAATG
>NZ_CAJMXD010000037.1:0-13683 GCF_905219685.1 Barnesiella sp. CU968 | reverse complement strand
AGATGGTAGATAGGTTGACCGGGAAACCGATACACCTTGACTTATCGGACGAGCCGATGAAGAAAGGTGTAACGACCAACCGCAACAAGTTCATTCTCGGTCCTTCAGGCTCCGGCAAGTCGTTCTTCACCAACCATCTGGTGCGCCAATATTATGAGCAAGGGACTCATGTCCTGCTGATTGACACGGGTAATTCATATGAAGGACTCTGTAATCTGATTCATAATAAAACGCACGGCGAAGATGGCATATACTATACATATACCGATGACAAGCCAATTTCATTCAACCCGTTTTTCACAGATGACGGCATCTTCGATGTGGAGAAACGCGATTCCATAAAGACGCTGCTCCTGACTCTGTGGAAAGCGGAGGACGAGAGAGTTACCAAGACTGAGAGCGGAGAACTCGGTTCTGCACTGGCGATGTTCCTCGACAAGATGGCGAAAGACCGCGATATTGTCCCGTGTTTCAATTCGTTCTACGAATTTATGCGCGACGATTACCGTGCCGAAATGGCGAATCGCCCCATACCCATCTACAAACAGGACTTCGACATAGACAACTTCCTCACTACGCTCCGACAGTATTATCATGGCGGACGATATGATTTCCTGCTGAACTCCAAGGAGAACATTGACCTGCTCAACAAGCGGTTTGTGGTCTTCGAGATTGATCAGGTGAAGGACAACCGGGAACTTTTCCCAGTCGTCACCATCATCATTATGGAGGCTTTCATCAACAAGATGAGGCGATTAAAGGGCATCCGCAAGATGATAATCGTGGAAGAGGCTTGGAAGGCTCTTTCTACCGCCAACATGGCAGATTATATGAAATATCTGTTTAAGACGGTCAGGAAGTATTTCGGTGAGGCTGTGGTGGTTACACAGGAGGTTGATGATATTATTTCCTCGCCCATTGTCAAGGAAACAATCATCAACAACTCGGACTGTAAAATCCTGCTCGACCAGCGCAAGTATATGAACCGCTTCGACCAGATTCAAGAGTTGCTCGGCCTGACCGACAAGGAGAAAAGCCAGATACTCAGTATCAACATGGCGAACAATCCGAGTCGCCTATACAAAGAGGCGTGGATTGGTTTGGGCGGCACGAAGTCGGCTGTATATGCCACGGAGGTGTCAACTGAGGAATATCTATGCTACACCACAGAGGAGACGGAGAAGATTCAGGTACTCAACAAGGCGAAACAACTTGGGGGCGATACGGAGTCAGCCATCAAGTTGCTTGCCAATGAAAGGAAGGAGGCGATATGAAGATACCGAAAGTATTTCATCCCATTCTCGGAGTGCTGATTGGTGCTATTCTCTTTCTCATCGGGATTGCTGTCTTATCAGCCGCTTTCGTACTGGCATACAAGTTTGTAGCCTTTGCTAAACCGTATGTGACGGAGGTCTTCGCCAATATAATCCACCATCTCGCAACACTTTTGCCGCTATGAAAGTGCTTCATATCCTGTGGCTGGTACTTTCCGGCCTGTTCATCGGTCTGATTACACTAATAACATTCCCTTTGCTCCTGCTCTATGCGGGAGTAAAGATAATCGGAGGCTTTGCCTCTAAACTCAACTGAAACCCCTTAACCGCAATACTCTATGTGGATAATATTGCTCATTGTGATTATTACCCAGATAATTATCACAATCCGGCTATGTCGCAAAGACAAGTCACTCACAACATCAACCAAAACAAAACAAAGCATGCAAAATTTTCTGAAAAATCTCAAACGCAGGTACTGGTATTCCTGTGATAAGAACATAGTCCTGATTTTCGAGGAAATCAAGGGAATAGCCACAGTAAAAGTCACTGAAAACGGCTACTATGGCAAGGAAAGGGTATATATCCTCCAGCCTACGGGCAACGACCGTCTCGCCACTTTCGATACGGTCACCGGCCGTTTCACAATCGGGATAACCGAAAACGGCGAAGAACTCTTCATCTCACCACTCGGCATCTTCCTCTATGATTCCAAAACAGTGGATCTCAAAAATGAGGAAGCTCAGAGTATCAACCCGAAGGAGTCCGACAACAACGTCATCAATGTCTAAATTCCAATGCGAATGAAACATCTCAAAACGATCATCGCGGTGGTGGCTATGGTTCTGCTCTTCGGAGCAAACCGAGCCTCTGCCCAGTGGACGGTCATTGACCCGTCCAACATCGCCCAGAGTATCGTAAATAATTCTAAATCACTTGTTCAGGAGTCGCAGACGGCGACTCATATGGTCAAGAATTTTCAGGAAACCGTGAAAATATACCAGCAGGCGAAGAAGTATTACGATGCCCTCCAGTCTGTGAACAATCTCGTCCGCGACGCCCGCAAGGTGCAGCAGACAATCCTGATGCTTGGCAATATCTCCGGCTATTACGTCAACAACTTCCAGAAGATGCTGACTGACCCGAACTTCACCAGCGCGGAACTATCGGCAATCGCATCCGGATACACAAGGATTCTTGAAGAAGCCAACGGAGTGCTGTCCGACCTGAAACAGGTAGTCAACATCACAACTCTCTCTATGACTGACAAGGACAGAATGGACGTTGTGGATGACTGCTACAAGGAGATGAAGAGGCTGAAAAACCTCACGGCCTATTACACCAACAAAAATATATCCGTATCATATCTGCGGGCAAAGAAAAAGGCTGATACCCAGAGGGTAGTCAACCTTTATGGCGATGGTTCGGAAAAATATTGGTAGCCTATGCTTTGCGCGATAGATTTTGATAACCTGCACACGGTGCTACGCTCGCTATATGACGAGATGNTGCCGCTGTGCGGCGATATGGCGGGAGTGGCTCAGGCGATAGCCGGACTGGGCGCATTGTTCTATGTGGCGGTGCGCATCTGGAAGTCGCTTGCTGCTGCCGAGCCAGTGGATGTGTTCCCTCTGCTCCGTNCCTTTGCCATCGGACTGTGCATCATGTTCTTCCCTTCGATTGTACTCGGCACTATCAATTCGGTAATGCAGCCAATCGTTCAGGGGACGGCAACGATGCTTGAAGGTCAGACGCTCGATATGCAGAAATACCGCGAGGAGAAGGACAGGCTGGAGCATGAGGCGATGATGAAAGACCCATCGACAGCCTACCTCGTGGATGATGCGGAGTTTGACCGTCAGATTGATGAACTTGGAGTGACTGAGGTGGGCACCGCTGCCGGAATGTATATCGAGCGTGGTATGTATAAGGTGAAGAAGGCGATACAGAATTTCTTCCGGGAACTTCTGGAGATGCTTTTCCAAGCGGCATCACTGACCATTGACACGATAAGGACTTTCTTCCTGATTGTGTTGGCGATATTAGGACCGATTGCCTTTGCCTTGTCGGTGTGGGACGGTTTCCAGTCAACACTGACAATGTGGATTCAGCGATATATCCAGACCTATCTATGGTTGCCCGTGGCAGACCTGTTTTCGACAATTTTGGCGAAAATACAGGTACTGATGCTCCAGAACGACATCTCGGAACTGACCAATAATCCGAATGTAAATCTCGATAGTTCAAATACTTGCTACACGATTTTTATGATTATCGGCATTATCGGTTACTTCACGATTCCTACTGTGGCAGGCTGGATTATTCAGGCCGGCGGTGGTATGGGTGCCTACGGCAGACATATCAACTCGGTAGGTATGCAGGGTGGTTCAGCCGTGGCTGGTGTCGCAGGTTCAGTTTCAGGCAATATCGCAGGTCGTGCCGGAAAACTTCTGAAATAGCATGAAAATGGAATTCAAATCTCTGAGAAATATCGAATCGTCGTTTCGGCAGATCCGGCTTTTCGGCATTGTCTTCGTGTGCCTTTGCGCTGTGGTGGCAGTCGCCTCCGTGGTGCTTTCGCTCAACTTTGCCGAGAAGCAGCGCGAAAAAATCTATGTCCTCGATAATGGCAAGTCTCTGATGCTTGCCTTGTCGCAGGATATGGAGCAGAACCGACCGGCAGAGGCTCGCGAACATGTGCGACGCTTCCATGAACTGTTCTTTACCCTCTCCCCGGAGAAGTCAGCCATCGAGCACAATGTCAGCCGCGCTCTGTTGTTGGCCGACAAGAGTGCCTACAACTACTATCGGGACTTCACGGAGCAGGGTTACTACAACCGCATCATTTCGGGGAATATCAATCAGGTGCTTAATGTCGATAGCGTGGTGGTGAACTTCACCAACTATCCCTACGATGTGCGCACCTATGCCAAGCAGATGATTATCCGTCAGAGCAATGTCACTGAGAGAACGCTGGTGAGCAGTTGCAAACTGAAAAACTCCGGCCGCTCCGACGACAACCCCAACGGATTCATCATCGAGAATTTTACAGTAATCGAGAACAAAGACATCCAGACAATCAAGAAATGAACATCAAGTCTCTGAAAGAGAAAATCGGACACCTATATAATAAGGTGTCCTGCCGCAAGGAGAGCGCGGTGGAGTATGTGCGTCGCAAGTGCGACGGCATCCCCCCGCAGAAGCGGTTCCGGATAGTGGCAATTACCTTCGCGCTGTTCGCATTGCTTGCCCTCTTTGTCTTCGGCAAATCAATGTATAACATCTACAACGGGGTACACAGTAACCCCGACTTCGGCAACATAAAACAGATGCCGATGCCCGATAAGGGCAGCGAAAGCACCATAAACAATCTTTATGGATCTGAAAACTTTGTGGAATAAACTCACCCGGCCGACAACGGAGGCGGAGCGGAAGATGAGGATGAAATACCTCGTTGCCTTTCCCGCGATGTTTCTGACCACCGGCATTATCCTATGGCTTATCTTCGACAGTTTCGGCGATGGAGCAGCCACTATCACCAGTGGCTTCAATCAGAATATGCCAGAGCCGGACGCTCAGGAAATCACAGCCGACAAGCGTGATGCCTATGCAGCCCAGAAGGACACCATCAGAGTAGCCACTGACACAATTCCCCATGTCGATTCCATCCCGCAGAATGCGGAGAAACCGGAACCCGATATGGTTGAGGCTTCCGATCAGGCTTTCCAGCAGGTTCAGGCTTCACTCCAAGACTTTTATATCCCGGAGGACAATTCCGCCGCACAGGTGGCGGAGTTGCAGGCTCGGATTGATGAGCTGGAAGCGCAGAACGCCATAGCACAGCAGAGTCAGCAGCCAAACGAGATAGAACTGATGGAGCAGTCTTACAAACTGGCGGCGCAGTATCTCTGCACTGGCAATGGCGGTCAAAAGGCCGTAATAGTCGATGAACCGGAGAAAGACCGTAAGGTCATGCCTGTCAATCAGGTAAATCGCAATGTGGTGTCCTCTCTCAGTGCCTCTGTCGATAACACCCGCTCTTTCTCCACTGCGGTAGGAACAAAGCGCACGAATTTCAAGAACACCATTTCAGCCTGTGTCGCTACAGACCAGTCGGTAACCGACGGGCAGAGCGTCAGGCTACGGACACTCGAACCGATGTGGATAGGCAACTCGCTGTTGCCGAAAAACACCACTGTGGTGGGAGCGGCGCGGTTACAGGGTGAGCGTCTTGAAATCAAGATAGAATCTATCGAGGCTCTCGGCTGCATCATGGAGGTTGACCTCTCGGTCTATGACTCCGACGGTCAGGAGGGTATCAACATACCAAACTCGATGGAGAGTGATGCCCTGCACGAAATCGGGGCCAATATGGGCAGTACAATGGGAAGTTCAATCAACCTTACCACCAACGCCGGGGCGCAACTTGCCTCCGATGTCGGTAAAGGGCTTATCAACGGTGTGAGCCAGTATCTCAACAAGAAACTGCGCACTGTGAAAGTCCACCTCAAATCCGGCTACAAAATCATGCTTCGTCAGAACGAGCAGTAATCATCAACCAACCCCAACAGCAACGAATGAAAACAATCACAAAATTCTTTGTTGCGGCAGTGGTACTCTTCGGAGTGGCCACCGCTGCCAACGCCAAAACTGTCAATAACACCGAAAACAACGTGTCGCCTGACACTGAACAGGTAGCCGAACACGACATGAACGTGTACGGAGCCAACTACACCGACGGCGACAAGTTCGACGGTCTGACCCGCAAGGTGGGCTTCGACCGGATGATTCCGCCTCACGCACTGGAGGTCTGTTACGAGAAAACCACACACATTATCTTTCCTGCGGAGATAATTTATGTGGACCTCGGCAATGAGAACCTTGTGGCAGGTCTCGCAGACGGGGCAAAGAACGTACTTCGCGTGAAATCAGCGTTTAAGCGTTTTAAAACTGAAACAAATCTGTCGGTGATTACCGATGATGGGTCTTACTATGTTTTCAACGTCAAATTTGCAAAAGAGCCTCTGCTCCTGAGCATTGAGATGACCGACTTTCTCCATGACGGTGAAGCTGTCAACCGTCCCAACAACGCTCAGGAGATATACTTGGAGCGTCTCGATTCGGAGTCGCCTATGCTTGTCAAGCTGATTATGAAGTCTATCCACAAGCAGAACAAACGCGAAATCAAGCATATCGGTTCAAAGCGTTTTGGAGTGCAGTTCCTGTTGAAATCCATCTACACCAACAATGGGCTTCTCTATTTCCACACCGAGCTGAAGAACACAAGCAATATCGCTTTCGATATTGATTATGTGAGCTTCAAGATTGTGGATAAGAAGGTTATCAAGCGTACCGCGATGCAGGAGCAGGTACTTGAACCGCTCCGCGCCCAGAACTATGTAACGGTCGTACACGGCAAAACCTCCGAAAGAACAGTCTTCGCTCTGGAGAAATTCACTATCCCCGATGACAAGCAGCTCGTTATCGAAATCGCCGAAAAGGAAGGCGGCAGACACCAGTCTTTCGTGGTCGAGAACGAGGATATTGTGAGAGCCAACGTAATTGACGAATTAAGCATACAGTAGCCTATGAGTAAAGCGATAATGATAATCGCTGCCATGCTCAGCCTCTTCGGAGGCCGGGCAATGGCCCAGCGATGCCTCCCCGGAATGTCAGCGGTAGAAATCAAGGCTGACATGGCAGACGGTTTTTATACCGGCAACTCCCGTAACTGCGGCTATTCTTTCGGAGTGTTTTACTCCGTCTATAAAGGTGGTGCAAATACTTGGAGCTTCGGCGGCGAGTATCTCCAGACCTACAAGCCATACGGTGCGAAAGGTCGTATCCCTGTGGCTCAGTTCACAGGCGAGTTCGGCTATAATCTCCATCTTCTCAGCGACTACTCGCAGACCTTCCACCTCTATGGCGGTGTTTCCGCTCTCGGTGGCTATGAAACGGTCAACTGGGGGAAACACCTTTTGCCCGATGGCTCGACTATCCAAGCGGAAGATGCTTTCATCTATGGCGGTGCTGTAACGCTGTCAGCCGATTTCTATCTCTCTGACCATGTGGCACTCGGAGCGCACATCAAGGAGCGGTTTGTATTCGGCAATGACACAGGTCATTTTTTGTTCGCCTATGGCTTACACCTCAAATACCAGTTTTAGCCTATGCGGTACACAAAAAATGACATCAGGAACATACCGCTGACGGAGTTCATGGCTGCTCTCGGAGAAAAGCCTGTCAAGGCTTTCGGGGATATGAAGCTCTACTATGCGCCGCAGCGAGACGACCCGGAGCCGATGCTGGTGGTCGATACCAATACAAACCGATGGTACGACCACGCCACTGACCAGAGTGGCGACATCATCGACCTCGCCGCCCTGAAGATGAATCCCAATCTCTACATGGATCCGCGTGACTTCATCCTGAAGTATATGAACGAGTATGAGCAGGGCAAGGAACTTTCGGCAATGGCACGTCACCCACAGCAGCCGACGGTTGTCGGCGTTGACATAAAGAAAGTGAAACTCACTGACTTTATGAAGGCTCTCGGTCAGGAACACCCTGTGGCAGCCGACGGCAATCTGAGGATTTACAATGCACCATACGATGACAAGCCAGGACCGACAATGGTAATCAACATCGAGACAAACCTCTGGCGTGATACCAAGTCCGGCGCATACGGCGGAATCTATGACCTCGCCTATGAGTTAACAGGCTCGTGCAATATGTCGGAACTTAACCAATACATTGCAGGACAGATGTCTGGCATGGGGAAATCCCAAAAGGTGGAGCCGCCCAAACAGGAGCAGGAACCTGACAAACCGAAACGGAAGATGCGACTATGAACATCGACGAAATCCGGAAAATCTCGCTTGTCGAGTTCCTGAATCAGTTGGGCTATCAGCCCACCGGACGCGACAGCAAAGGTCTGTGGTTTTACTCCCCCTACCGAAGTGAGCGTAAGCCCTCGTTCCATGTCAATCCACGGAAAAATCTGTGGTTTGACTTCGGAACGGGCGCGGGTGGCGACATCTTCTCGCTTGCCGGAGAAATGTCCGGTGAAACGGACTTTTTGAAGCAAGCCGATTATATCGCTGAGAAGATGCGCCTCCCGACCGCTTCATCGTCGGAACGACGCTTTGCCTCTGCAAAGAACCCCTATAAGCCAACGCAGTTTGTCGAGGAACCGACATTTGAGAATATCGAAGTGTCGCGTCTGGAGTCGCCGGTACTGCTGCGCTATCTCGCCGACAGAGGTATACCGAAAGAGATAGCCCAACGCTACTGCGTACAGGTTGACTANGAGCTTCATGGAAAGCGATACTATGCCGTCGGCTTTCCCAACAACGCCAATGGTTTAGAGTTGAGGAATCCTTTCTTTAAGGGTTCTTACCCACCCAAGCACATCACTTTAATTGCCAACGGCAACGCCCGGTGTAACGTGTTTGAGGGATTCATAGACTTCCTTTCAGCGGAACGCCTCGGCTATAACGATGGACTCGATACCATCGTGCTAAACTCTGTATCCAATCTCCAGAAGGCAATCCCAGCCCTCGGCAATTACTCTGTAATCCAGTGCTACCTTGATAATGACACCGCAGGACGCGCGGCACTCGCCAGACTCCAAAGAGAATTCGGCGACAGGGTCATGGACAAGTCGGCACTCTATCCCGACTACAAGGATCTGAACGACTACCTCATGTCGCTCTATCCGAAAAAATCAACAAAACTCAAACTCTGAAAAACGTGAAAACAATCATCAACAAAATCGGCGAAACGCGCCTCACTCCCGCCCGGTTCTTCGGGTTCTTTCTTCGTTCCACTACGAAAGCGCGTTGCGGTTACTGGGCAATCCTCTTCACCCTCGTTATCGCTCTCACTTCCTGCTCTGACGACCTCGACGTGCAGCAGTCCTATCCGTTCACGGTGGAAGTCATGCCTTACGGCGACAAAATCACAAAGGGACAGACTGTTGAATTGCGCTTCGAGATCAAGCCCGAAGGGAACTATGCCAACACACTCTACACAATCCGCTACTTCCAGTATGACGGCGAAGGCACTCTCAAACTCGTTGACGGTCCCGTACTGGTCAACAACGACCGAGTGCTTCTCGAAAGCAAGACCTTCCGACTGAACTACACCGCCAACTCATCCGAGGCCCACAAATTCCTCGTGGTCGTGGAAGATTTATGTAATGGACAANATACATCTTCTAATGTGGCGATGACATTTATGTTTAACAGTGCCTCCAACGATGAGTAAATCAGACATGTAAGTTTGCTGTTCACAACATTATTTTGGAGGCACTGGCAGAGATTCATCATAGGCTATCCAAGTAAGAGAGAAGATTTTCATCGGTTTTCCATGAGATTTTCTTCCCATTGGAACTATCGATAGCACAGGTCATGAGAGCTTTAGCTTTCATCTCCAAATTTACTTCAGCATAGATGTTCGTTGTGTTTATAGATACGTGTCCGAGCCAAGCACGGATCGTATTTATATCCACTCCTGCTTGCAGAAGATGTGTTGCGGTGGTATGCCGGATCGTATGTGGGCTAACTCTCTTGTCCCTTACGGAAGGGAACTGTAGTTCCAGTTTTTGAGCATACCGACTCACCATTTCGTATATTCCAAATCGGGTTATACGTTGGCCGTAGCGGTTTAAGAAGAGTGGTTCATCTGGCTTTCTGTCATTGATTATTGTCTTAAGGATTGCACAGACATTGTCCCAAAGGGGGCATCTGCGAGTCTTGTTTCCTTTCCCAACAATGGTTACCAAGGGGATTGTTGATTCACTTTTGCTTTTGGCAAGCGTCACGGATGATACGTTCAGGTCGGATNCTTCTTCGGCTCTCGCTCCTGTATTGTATAGGAAGATCAAAAGAGCGTAGTCGCGTCTGCCCTGAGCGGATCTCTGGTCGGGCAGAGATAGCAAAGCATCCATCTCAGACTTTTCAAGATACGTTATCATTCTCTTAGGGGCTTTCTTCTTAGGGATATTGCGTATGTTTCGGCTCCATTCCATATGCTCCGGAGAGTTCATGGATACATACTTTGCGAAGGCCTGTAATGCGGCAAGTCTTTGGTTTCGAGTAGCCACTGAGACGTTACGGGTTTCCTGCTGATTGTCAAGAAAGTCTGACACGACATTGATTGTCAGTTCCTGAAGGTGGAGCTTGTCTGGATTTTTATTACAGACATCTCGAAGGTAGCCAACAAGAAGTCTGAAGGTATCGCGGTAGCTACGTACCGTATTACGCGACAGATTCTTGGCAGCCAGCATATAGTCGGTGAGATAACGCCGCACCCAATAACTGAGATATATGGTTTTTTCATTCATGTTGATTTGTTTTGGGGTTTGCATATTCAAAGAATAGATTGGCCGCATCTGAGAGCAGTCCGGTAGTCATGTTAAGATACACAGTTGTGTAACTCACTTGTTTATGGCCCAGATAGGTAGATAACNCAGGCAAAAGAGTCTGAACATCCTTACCNTCTTGGTACCACTTTCTTAATCGGTTCACAGNGAACGTATGGCGCAGATCGTGGATACGTGGCTGATACCTTGTGTTGTCGTTTCGGCTGATTCCTGCTTCTATACGTATCTTTTTGAAGATGCCGTTTATGCAGTTCAGTCTCATTGACGAGCCGTTACACATAATCCATAGAGATGTGTCTTCATCAGAGATCTTGCAGTTGTCCTTTCTCCATGAAAAGAACTTTTCAATCAGTTTCTTTACTTCCTCGTTGAAAGTGACAGTTCTTGACGTGTAAAATTTGGATTCATGGATTGTGATACAACAGTTTGCCAGATCCACATCTTTCATGCGAAGGCTCATGGTCTCTGAGATTCTTAACCCCAGCACATATGTCAACTGAAGGATTGCTTTGACGCATTCAGGATATGTGAGAGAAGGCCGTTTCTGATATGTCATGGCAGCTGAGAACAACTTCTTGAGCTCGATATCTGAGTAAATATACGGTGTTATTCGCTGCGGTTTCTTAGGCTTATCCATAGTCAAGGGTATTTTTGATACATACCCTCGTGACATGCACCACCGGAAGAAGCCAGACAGAGCAGCGTGACGCGTAAACCACTTTCGAGTAATCTCGTTGCCTCCTGATTGCAAAAAATCTGATGTGATGGATGCGGTTATCTCTAACAGATTCATATCTTTCCCCAGATAATTGCAGAACTGTTTCAGAAGATTCGCATTGGTTTTGAACGACTCTCCCAATGAACGTCTATACTCGACATATTTGTCAATGGCACTATTGAGCATCATAACTCAAGCACCTCCTTCCAGTCCATATCCGACACTTCCCTTAGTCTGGAGAAATTGACCTTGGCGTAGATGGCGGTAGTATCGATTTTCACATGTCCGAGCACATCTGCGACTTCTTTAAGAGAGTGTCCTTCATTGACCAGTCTCGTTGCGCAACTGTGTCGGTAACTGTGAGGACCATGATGCCTTATGTTGAGTTGCCTGCCTTCCAGAGATCTACTTGCCACTTGGTAAACTGTTGATGTACATATGCCGTGGAATGGAGCTCGGGTAGTAAGGAACACAAACTCCTGCTTCGGATACTTTGGACGAGCTTCAAGGATATATCTCAGAAGTGGCTGTGCAACCTCATCTATCAGAGGCATTATCTGCGGTCTGCATCCTTTTGCCCTACGCAGATGAATGACGCTATTCCGCCAGTCAATGTCCTTGAGTTTCAGTTCAGTGATTTCACTGGATCTCAAGCCATACATTGCCAAAAGCGATAAAATTGCATGATTCCTTATGCCCTGAATCGTCGGATTTCGCGTAGATTCAGTCAAGATAACTTTCACGTCATCCCAATGAAGATATGACGGAAGTTGCTCCATCGTGTACAGCCGAGGGGCGGAAAGTGTTTTCCACAAATCGTCTTTCACCCATTGTCTATCAGCCGCATATCTGAAGAAGCAACGTAGTACGGATACAAGCCCTGCAATAGTGCGTCGATTACACCCATTGTAATGACGTTCTTTGAGATAACTGTCAATGTCTGTAGATTGAACATCGGCAAGCAATAAGCTTGAGCCCTGAAGGTAATTCATCAGATTACGAAGTNTACTCAGACGGCTTCTATGAGTCTGGACAGAATATCCTTTGGATTCAACAAGCCAGTTGAGATATGACATGATCTTGTCTTTTTCGGGAAAATCATGTTCCTCCGGCTGGGCNAGTAGTCCCATATGTGAAAGCCAATTAGTTGTGACATGAATGAACGTCCGATAACTATTATCGGTACCGGATTTCTTTCGTNTGCTTGGATCCTCAACATCTCGCCATATAGCTGCCGCGTTTTGTATTTCACTCATGGTTACAAGAGAAGTAGATGGTAAATCAAGCAACTCTATGGCTGTCAGTTGATATTGTGCGATTCGTCTCAANGTCACTGAAGGAACCCCCTGTTGTTCTTGAGCTTCCAGATATACGAGCCGTTCCATATACATCGGTGAGACAAGGTGTCGAACTCGAAAGTATCCTCTTGGAAAAATCTTGCTGATTATATTATCCTCAGGATAATAGCGGTGATCCAGTCTTCCCAAATATGTCAACCATCTCTTGGACGCACCAAGAAAGCGACNANGGAAATTAACCTCCACGCGCATATCACACCGTTGTTGACGTGTCATCGAATCCCATTCAGATGTCTTTTGGACGATATATTCCAATGGAATCTCGAATGTGTCACTTTCTCTAAGGGCAAGAAGTTCATCAATTGCGATTAGCAGACCAGCCAATCCTCGCAAATGTCGAATGCCCATTCCATCTGCGTGTAGTTTGTGCAGATATGCTTGTCTTTGCTCAGAGAATGAGGCTTGCTCATGTCTTTGCAAATCCAAGAAGTTTGTGAATAGTAAATTCAACATATTGTAGAATTAAAAAATGTCTGATATAAAATATGACTATTTTCTTAACCCTAAAATTATGTTGTTATGATTAAAGTTAATGCACATATCCTTAATTACTTATCAAGTGATGCAAACATAAATGTCATCGCCACATTAGAAGATAATTTCGGCTCGACACCGTGGGAACAGACTTTTGAGTTCAACGGAAAAAGCGAGAGTGACGATAACGGCGGAGTTACAATCCAGCCCGTAAATCCCGGAACATTAACCCCGATCAACCGATGAAAAAACTACTGATGTTCTTCGTGGCGTTGCTGACCCTTGCGGCAGCAACGCCCGCCCACGCGACCAAAAGAAGCATAATGGAGTTGCCGTTGTTTGAACGTGCAGTGCTGATAATCAAGAAATTTGAAACAATGCACCACCCGAAACACTGGCCCTATTATCAAAAGTATAACGTTATCCAAAGTAATGATATAAAAAGCTTCTATACTCATGGTTATACATTGGATT
>NZ_CAJMXD010000036.1:0-13786 GCF_905219685.1 Barnesiella sp. CU968 | reverse complement strand
GAGAAGCACGGGGTTCATCTCAGGCATGCATTCNACACCCGCCGCCTCAGCCTGCACCGCCTGTGCGCGCCCGATCTCCAGACCGTCAGGCGTGACATAGGAATTCAGTGCCATATTCTGCGCCTTGAACGGTGCGGGATGATAACCGTCCTGCAAAAATATGCGGCACAACCCTGCGGCAAGCACACTTTTGCCGACATCGCTCCCGGTGCCTCCGAGCATTATAGGTCTCAGTTTCTTCATTATTATTCTTCAAATAATCCTGCTTTTCCGAATCGTTTCCACCTCTCGTTATCAATCCCTTCATCGCAATTCACTTCCCGTGCCATCGCGAAGAAGAGATCTGAAAGACGGTTTACATATCTCATTACATCCCCTTCCACCTTATCCTGTTCATTCAAGCGCCACAACTGACGTTCGGCTCGACGACAAACCGTGCGTGCCTGATGCAAAAACGCCGCAGCCCGGCATCCTCCCGGAAGCACGAAATCCTGCTCCATGCAACCTTTCTCCGTAATCGCATCAAGTTTCATCTCCAATGCTTCCACCGCGTCGTAGGGTAACTTACGCGGATTTATTTCACGCGATTCAGAAGGAGTGGCAACTATGCTCATCGCTGTCATCAGGTTTACCTGAATCTCTCGAAGTATATTATCCTTTTCTGCATCATCAAGAAAACTTCTCACAATCCCGATTATGCTGTTCAGTTCATCAAGAGTGCCGTTGGTTTCGATACGGATATCTGTTTTCGGCACTCTCATGCCTCCGTGTATTCCTGTCGTTCCAAAATCACCCTTACGTGTGTAAATCCTCATATAATCCGTTAATATCGTTATTTCCCCAATACATATGAGTATACCCGGCAATTGCATTCTTATAGCGATAAAGAGGAGTATCCACCTCTTTACCATTTACGTCATATTGCCGTGCCGGATATATGTAATCCTTTATCCGCGTCCCATCCTCAATAACGGAGGAATAATGAAATTCATGCCCACGGATTGCGAAGTTTTCCGTTTTTACAGTCCTGTAACCCAAATGCAGATGAGCGTTATCCATCGTTGCCTTGATAGGCAACAAACCGCACATCTCATATCCATCAATCGAATCACAAAGATATAGCATACCACCGCATTCGGCAAACGCGTATCCTCCGCGATCAATATAATCCTTAATCGACTCCCGCATCAAAACATTTGCAGTAAGTCTTGCGGCATATAGCTCAGGATAACCGCCGGGTAGATAAAGGAAATCCGCATCCGGCATACGCGTATCACGTAAAGGAGAGAATTTAATTATCTCCCCTCCGAAACGAAGATTTTGCTCCAACAATCTAAGATTCTCAGTATAGACAAAATTGAATGCCTCATCATATGCTAAAGCAATCTTGCGGGAAGGACTGGAAATCAAATGACATTTATCTGCGACATGCGTGTCATCTGACTTTTCGTCTTTATCTATTTGCGTAAGGCTCAACAACAAATCCAAATCAATTCCTACCTTCACCGCGTCCGAAGCGCGATCTATAAAACTTTCTATCACGTTGTCATCTCCCAATGACAATCCCAAATGTCGCGACGGCATTGTCATATACGGATTCCTCTTCAGGCATCCCAAAAGTGTCACCCCCGCATCTTCAGCTGCAGATTTAAGAAGCCGCTGATGATTTTCAGATGCGACATTATTGAATATTACCCCGGCAATCTTTATTCGCTTATCAAAATTCTTAAAACCTGAAAGCACAGCTGCCAGGGAATAGGCGGAAGAAGCTGCATTTATTACGAGCACCACCGGCAAACCCGTAAGCTCTGCGATATGAGCTGCACTACCTTTTCTCTTGTCATATCCGTCAAATAACCCCATCACTCCTTCAACAATACGCACATCGCTACCAGCGGAATATCGTTGGAAAAGACTTTTAACATGTTGCTCATCCGACATGAAAACATCAAGATTGACAGATTCCATTCCCGCCGCAACCTTATGAAATTGCGTATCTATGAAATCCGGACCTGTCTTAAAAGGCGCAACCTTAAAACCTCTGTTTTTAAAAGCCCTGAGAAGACCGTTGGTAACGGTTGTTTTTCCACTTCCAGATGAAACCGCAGCAATTACGAAACCTGACTTGTATCTCATATATTATCAGATTTAAATCTCAGTTCCTCTTTCTTCTTTAAATCAATCTTAAAGAGACCGTCTGCCTTATCGAATAAGATTCCGGGATTGTCGAAATATAGTTCCATATCTCCCGACTGTATCAACTCTTCATGAGTTCCTGTCTTGACTCCGAGTTTTTTATCCATAAGCCATATGCGATCGGAAAGTTGCATCGCCATATCAAGATCATGAGTAGACATGAAGATCGTCTTTTCCATCTTATGTGCAAAAGAATAAAGCAAAAGCATGATTTCCACTTTGCTTGGATAATCCAGGAAAGCTGTAGGTTCGTCAAGGAATATCACGGGAGTCTCCTGTGCGAATGCTTTGGCAATCATGACTTTCTGACGTTCTCCGTCACTGAGGCTCTGCACCATCCGGTATCTGAGCGGTTCTATGCCTGCCAAGGAAATGGCATTATTAACAGCATCTTTATCCCGAACGCTTAAACGTCCCCAAAATCCGGTGTAAGGTGCACGCCCCAACCCTACAAGTGTCTCCACATCCATATTGTCAAGCAGGGGCTTCTCCGTAAGCACCACACTTATTGTCCGGGCAAGATCTTTTCCCGAATAATCGGCAAGAGGTCTGCCGGCTATCTCCACAAAGCCCGACAGCGGTTTTTGAAAACCGGCAAGCGTGCGCAACAATGTAGATTTTCCGGCTCCGTTAGGTCCCAACAAGCACGTCAATTCTCCGGGATAAAGGGATGCGTCAAGACATCTGGTGACACATTTGTCCCCCTTGGAATTTCTATAACCTGTGGTGAGGTTCCTTACTTTTATCGTTTCAACCTGTTTCATCTTCTCTTGAACCTCTCTTTAAAAATTACGTACATGATAACCGGAACACCGATAAGCGGAGTCACACCATTCAATGGAAGTACTATGTTATCCGGCAAAATACATATAAGATTGCAAATCAAGCCTATCACCCCGCCCGTAAGAATGCATCCGGGAATAATCACGCGATGATCAGCAACGCGGAAGATCATCCTGACCACGTGAGGCACGGCAAGTCCGATGAACGACACCGGTCCGCAGAATGCCGTGACCACGGAGGTCAGCAGCCCGGTCGTGACCAGCAGGAGATTGCGCACGGTCTGCATGCTTATGCCGAGATTGAGCGCATAGTTCTCTCCAAGCAGTATCACATTCAGAGGCTTCACCATCAGTATCGAGAGCAACAGACCAAAAACTATAGCAAGAGAAAACAACGGTATCTGACCCAAGGCAACACCGTTGAAATTACCCATACCCCACATGGCATAACCATGCACCCCCTCGGCGGTGGAAAGATAGTTCAGAAGAGTGATGACCGAGGATGTCAGATAACCTGTCATGATGCCGGCGATAAGCAGCATAAGGTCATTTTTAAGCCACATGGAAAACAGGAGCAGCAGACCCATGATCGCGATACTGCCTGCAAACGATCCTGCCAGTATAGCCGCGTATCCGCCCCAAGAATAACCTGCGGCAGAAACTGACCCTCCGAAAAAAAGAATCACAAACGCGACTCCGAGACTTGACCCGGATGTAATGCCGAGTATGGAAGGTCCGGCAAGAGGATTGCGGAATGCGGTCTGGAGCATTAGTCCGGACACGGTCAGCGCCGCGCCTGCAAGAACTGCGGTAATTGCCTGCGGCAAACGGCTTCCCACCACGATAAATCGCAACGGACCGTCAGGATCGCCATTATTGAAAAGTATATCGACCACCTGCGCTGGAGGAATATCGACCGAACCCACAAACAGATTCGCGAAAAACAACGCCACAAGCGATATTGAAAGGATTACAAATTTCATAACTAAGATACGGCAAGACCCGGGGATTTATTGCATAAGGCTGTAATAACGCGCCGGGGCGGAGGAGCTGAGTTCCGGATGCATAAGGTGTACCATGTCCTCCAGAATGAGGTCGGGATGGAACGGAGTCTCTTCATAGAAGTTGACATATCGCGTGTTGCAGCCATATACCCTCCCGTCTTTGAATGCCTTGAACTGCGAATTGACAGGCGCATCATTGCCCAGCTCCCTGAGCGATTTGTCTTTCTCCTGATTATATCTCACAAACCAGACATCGGCATCATGAGCCTCTGCAAGCACTTTCTCCGGTGCCAATGGCACACTGCCGCTCCGCTCATATGATGCAAACGGGTTTATGCCGCCGGCATCCTCGATAAGCCGTCCCATAGTAGACACACCACCCGGCACATTCCATACCTGACCGNAACGCTGGTCTATTATCACNTTCGGCTTGATCGCCAGTCCGTTGGCAATTTGCTTCAGTTTAAGATAATTGCTTTCAGTCTCGGCAAACATCTTGTCTGCGACATCCTGTTTTCCGAAAAGCATTCCGTAGAAGCGCACCCACTCGGCTCTGCCGAGCGGCGAGGTCTCCATATAGTCGGCACACTCTATGATCGGAATGCCGAGTTCACCCACCTTTGCATATTTGTCGTTGTTCTCGAACGGTGAAAGCATTATCACCTGAGGTTTCAGCTTTATTATCTTCTCAAGGTCGGGACTGAGGCTTACACCGCAGTCGACTATACGCCCCGAGGCAAGACGCGCCTGCAGCTCTTTGCCGTTTACATACTTCGAATTGCAGATACCTCCTATGGCGTCTATGGCACCGAGTTCGGTTATGAGACTGTTGTGAACGGTTGAATACACCAGCGCGTTGGTCACCGGCACTTTGATTATTGTCCCTTCCGGCAGACCGGCAGGNATCTCGCTATCGCGTTCCACAAGGATATATTTCTGCAACGTTTTCAACGTGTCCCAGGGATTTCTGACCGTCACCTCCGTGAAATCCGGGAACTCGCGGACAGTCAGATTCTCCGCATATTTCATCGGCAAGACCTCGCCCTCGCCTTCCGCAGAAGATGAAGCATGGCTTCCCTTGCAGGACGCAAGGAAAGCCACGACTATAAACAGGGTAAGAAAGATTCGCATCTTCCTTTTTCCCTCCAATCTATATTCCACTATCATTTAGCTATTTTCTCATTGATAAATGTAACGGCGCGAGCACCGACACCACACTCAATTCTCTTCTTGAAGTTGCCGGAAGCATCGTAGATATTAGCATAGCATGGCTCTTTCGTGAAAGCTTTGTTTGAAGCAGAATCATAATAATAAGACAATACTATAATATCTCCGTTTGCAGGATTCACAAATACGCCATTGGGAGACTCTATTTCTGAGTCTTGTCCTTTAACCTGTGTCAGCATATTACCTCTTTCAGCAAATGTATTGACATCATAAATCTTGTACGTTATTTTGTCAGGAGCCAAACCAAAAGGTGCCATTGCGACATAAAGTTTATCACCGGCAACACATGCCAATGAACCTTCACAAACTTTAGTTATATCTGCTTCGGAAGCGCCGGTAACCTTAACTATTATAGGAGCCACATAGTCATCCTTATCCGGTGCTGTATAGGAACCCTGCATTATCACAAACGCATCAGTTCCATTTGAAACAGCCTCCGTCGGATGATTCCCGACGAATTTAGTATTCTTGATTTCAGTTTGAGTAAATGTAGCCAGATCAATTACAGAAATACCATTATTGGCATATTTATTTTTAGAATTCTGTCCGTCTGTATTGGCAACAACTAATTTATTCCCTGCAAGAGCAACGCCATCAGGATTGGGACCCACCTTGAGTGTGCCATCAATCTCATCAGTCTTGGCATCAATACGGACAACATAACCGGTATACATAGAGCAATATAGTTTGCCATCTTTAGCTGTAATAGCTCGAGGACTCATTGCATCGCCTTCGGGTTTGATAGAAGTGATTATCTTAAGGGTTGTAGGCTCTACAACCCAAATAAGATTCGAACGATACATAACAATGTACATCTTATCGTTATAGACAAGAGCCTGCTGGGCACCTTCGCCAAGAGCTATCTCATTGGCTGCGAAGAATGCGTCTTCAAGAGCCTTTGTGGCAGTTCCTGTCGCGTAATCATACGCAGTAATTGATGCCGGAATTTTACCTGACATATTGCCTCCGTTAATAGTGTAGAAACCGCTGACGGTTTCGGTTGCTTCACCTTTGTTGTCATCATCGCTACAGCCGGTGAAACCAACAGCCATGAATGCTGCAAAAAGCATTAATGCAAATTTCTTCATCTCTAAAAGTTTAATCAACATATTATAATTCAATTTAACTATAAAGCATTTATCAAATATCCGCCACTTATTAGCTAAACCAACTGCTCTTCAAAACAATAATGGATTCTCAGAGCTTGTTTAATTATATTTATAGGTAAGTGTGAATTTCCAAGCACGTCCCGGCATCGGATAATTACCTACAATCTCGTATTGTGTATCCAGGATATTTGTCATGTCGAAACGAAGGTCAATTGTGTTCCGTTTTATCTTGAAAGAGCGAATCAATGCAGCTCCCATCTCCATGTATCCTTTGATTCGTGTTATGGGAAGATTGGAATTTGTGCCGTAACGGTCGCTCGCACCGGTGGTGTGAACAACAACATCTACCCAAGGATTCTCCCAGCTAAGAGATGCAGCTCCGGAATGAATCGGAGTGTAAGCCACCTGCTTGTTATAATCCGGATCCTTGGGAGATGTGCGCGGTTGCACTCGCTGCCAGCTATAATTACCGGCAAACACCAGATTCTGACCGCGCGCAATATTGAACGTTGCACTTGCAGTGACATCCGCACCGAATGCCCTTGCCTTATCCATGTTGGTCATTGTCCATATGAACATATTCATTGGCAAGGCAACAATCTTGTCTTTCACATTATTGTAATACACATCGCCTGTAAGGACAAGTGCATTCAGCCAATTAGTTGAATTATATTGCCATGTCAATCCTAAATTGAACTGATCAGTATCTTCAGGTTTCAATGATGTACTGCCCATGCGGAAGTAATAAGTTTCATTGAATGTAGGCATACGGAATATATTCTTGTATGAAGCCCGTATAAAGAAGAGACGGTTGCGCATCGGCTGCACAGACACACTCAGTGAGGGAGACAGCTTGTTCTCATCTTTCGAGCTTATGCCCTCTTTAACTCCATTATCGTAGATCGACCAAAGGAGACGGGCGGTAGCAAGCAGCCAGCTGTTCTGGAATTTTCCGGTGAACGATTGCAATACGGAGTGACGCCAAGGACCGACAACCTCCATCTGATTTGTGGTCAGATTGTTGTAAAAATAATCAGCCGAGTAATTGAACGCAAGCTTGTCGGTGGGCACATAAAGTGCCGATCCCGACACATATACTTCGCGCTGGAAATAATCCTCATCAAGGATACCGCCGGGATATTTCCCGTCTTCATCATGATATAGAGATGCGTCCCAGTTGAACTTGGCGAGACCCTGAAATGAGAATTTAGATAGAGATAAGTTTTTGTAAGTCAGCTGTCCGAAAAAATTGCGGTCACGTAATTTTTCGTGGCAAATAGGATTGTATAAGATAACCGGTCCTGGCAACTGCCGGTTGTTGTCGTAATAATACACCTTTGCATCAAGCATTGATGCAGGTGTCAACCTCCAGCGCGTATTGATTTCGCCGTGCCATGAATTCATCATGCTGTTGTTGCGACGCTCGCGCGTCACAAGCTTACCATTCTCCAATGTGAATGGGTAATCGTTTTTCGCATGAGTGTACTCTCCAATTACCGAGAACGAGAATTTTGGCGTCAAGCTTTTCCCAACCTTAAAATAAGGGTTATAAGTGCCGAATGAGCCGAATCGCATCTGTCCGGTGACATGCCACAATGAATCCATCGGACCGGGCACAGACATAGAAGAAATAATGATTGATGCAGCAGATGCCGAAGCCTTCGCGGGTACAAAGATATCACTATTATCGCCTACTATCAAAGACAGGCTACCGACATTATCTAATGAATATCTTGACAAGTCTATCTTGCCGCTCTGGCAGTCGCTGAGGACAATACCGTCGTAGATAACTCCTGTATGGGTTGTGCCAAAGCCGCGCACCGATACGGTCTTCATGCCTCCCGCTCCACCATAGTCCCGGATGTTGATACCGGGCAGACGGTGAAGGGCATCGGAAATGTCGGTCACTCCCATCGTCTTCATACGCTCGCTGGTCAGATTGAACAACGGCGCGGTACTCGTCACCTCTCTGCGGACCCGCTCCGAGACCACCTCGAATTCCTGCAGACTCCTGCCGGCGGTGTCCGCCGCCTCATATGCATCGCCCCTTTCGGGAACAGACACACCGAATGCCGGGATGCATCCTAACACCTCGGCAAAAACCATAACAACGGCTTTCTTTAATGATTTCTTTGACTCAATAATACCTTTCATATGTTCTCTTTTCCTCGAAAGAGTGACCAACATATCCAGAAACCACACCGGCACTATGCCGGATGACTCCTCAAAAACGGCAGGTCTTCGGACTTGTCTCAACTTCGGCACGCCTTCCCGACCCTGAGGTCAGTGGCAGAGACTCTCTTATATTGCTGTCTCTGTGTGATTTTTGCCGAAGTCTATATGGAGACTTACCGCAGCGGGACTGTCCGGGACTCTCACCCGGTTCCCTTTTGATGGCATAATGCCAACCGTTTTCAGCCGCAAAGTTAACAATAATTTTCAATAACACACCATTCCCTTAAAAAATTTTTCTTCTCATACACCCATTTTGCCGTTTGATCCAAATATCCTAATTTTGCATCCGGAGTCTGACACCTCCCCGGCTCTTATAAAAATGAAAAAACTATTATTCGTCTTGACATTGTTGGCTGCTTTATCGGCAAAAGCCAGCATATCCAGCACCGACACCATACCGGGAGCATTCTCCTCCCCGATGCAATGGCGTGTCGGCGTGGAACTGTCGCCTGCTTATGTCGCGCCTACAAACTCGTTCCTGACCGGTGACAACATATATGCCCATCCGGTGCATGCCGCCATGTCCGCGTCTCTCCGCACTGATTTCTGTTTCAACCCGAAGTCCGAGAAGGGTATGCTTTATCACGGTTTATATCAAGGGATAGGGGTGGATACAAGAACATTTTTCTCCTCGCGTCTGCTCGGAACCCCTGTTTCGGCATATGTATATCAAGGCGCGCCTTTCAAACATTTCGGCAGCAGGCTCTGGCTTGGTTACGAATGGAGATTCGGTGCTGCTTTCGGTTGGCGCGACAGAAGCGGAGACAGAGATGCCGGTTTCCTTAACTCGGCAATCTCTACAAGAGTAACCGCACACATGGGGTTAGGCTTGAAACTTACCTATGCGCTCGCCCCACGCTGGCAACTCTCTTTAGGTTTTGAGGCAACTCATTTCTCCAACGGAAACACCTCATTCCCGAATTCCGGCATCAATACCATCGGTCTGTCATTCGGAGCCTCATATGTATTCAACAGGATACAGTATGCCGAAGCACCCGATTATATGAAACAGGATGCCGACAGACCCCGCTGGCTTCTCGACATCCTCGCATACGGAGCCTGGCGCAAACGGCATGTTATTATTGAAGAGATAGAGACTCTGTTGCCGGGAACATACGGTGTGGGCGGACTGCAGTTGTCTCCGATGCGAAAAATCAACCGCTGGCTGACCGCCGGACTCGCAATCGACATGCAATATGACAGAAGCGCAGGACTCGGACCTTACTGGCAGGGGGGATACTACGACGAAGCCTCTTTTTCCCGTCCGCCATTCGGGAAACAGCTGAGAATCGGAACTGCCGCCGTAGCGGAACTCACAATGCCCATATTCGCAATAAGCGCAGGTCTGGGCTACGACCTGTTGAGTCCGCACGGAGAGATGCGGTTCTACCAGATGCTGACAGTCAAGGCATTCGTTACCGACAACATTTTCCTGAACGCGGGCTACCGCCTCGGCAATTTCAAAGACCCACAGAACCTTATGCTCGGAATCGGCGCCAGAATATACAGATAAGGTTTGTTTATGGATGGATTCTGCTGAAAACCGATCAGAGTGTTCTGAAAACAAAGCAAGGGAGACGATGCGCTTGTCGGCGCACCGTCTCCTTCGCTTTTACAGAATTATTCGGCAGTTTTGAAAATTGCTTGTCAGAATACAGGCATATGCCAGATGAATCCCACTGAGAACTGGTTTGTGGAGTAATCATCGACGCCATATACTTTCGCACGGTTGGAATATTTGTAGGTGCGTCCGACATAAGCGGCGAAGAAATGCAGGTTGCGGTCCTTGAGCGGATAATACTCTATACCGCCTACATAACCCCATGCGGTGCGGTAACGTCCTGCCTCCACAATGTGACCCGGGGCACCCTCCTGCTCATGAGTCTTGTAGACCCCCTCGTTCTCAGCCATGGCTTTCGCAAATATGTTCCATGCCGGATGGAAACGGTAGTTGAGATGGAGAATAAAAGACATGATATCGGTCTTGGCTGTCTTGTAGCCGGTAGTGGATTCCCAGCCGTCAGGCTGCACGATACTTGTGATGATGCCCTTGCGGTCAACGCCCTCGCGTGTATACAGCCAGTCGAAATATGCCTGAACCTTGTCGGAGATATTGAAATCGTTACCCAACGCGAAATACCACATGTGCTCACCCTTTGTCTCGTTCATGAACGATGCTGACCAGCGTGTCTTGTAGACATCGTTGAAGTTACCGTTCCAGTTGACGGTATAGAGCAATGGTATCTTTGCCTTGGTGTAATTGCCATACATCTCGCGGGAACTGTCATTGTAGGCGTTGAGCACCTGGAACTGAAGCTGCTGCCTTGGAGTGAAATTATATGCGACATTGACACCACTCATGAAGTTGCTCATATAATCAACCATGTCGGAATACTGATAGATTTCGATCGGGTTCATGTCAAACTCTATACCGCCATATGCAGCACACTGCTTTCCAAGGAAGAATGACCATTTGTCGAGATTTATTCCGATTCCGGCGATATCGATGCTGTTGAGCACATTGTCCCGGTAGCCGTTCTGGCTATCGCCTTTGTTGAGACGCTGGCGATAACGGTAACTGAGCCAATCGTTGATATTACCCTTAGCTTCGATACGCAACTGGTTCATCTTGAACTTTGCCTCATTGAAATGCGAGCCGTTCCAGTCAAGATTGAACGAGCCGTGCATGTCAAGAAACAGATTGAATTTGTCTGTTTTCTTTTCAATGTTGGCAATACTTTCTATGATTCCCTCTTCAGTTGTGGTTCTGTAATTGTTTGTTCTCTCCTGCTGAGCGATTCCGGGCAACGCGCATATTGCCGCGCTGGCAAACAATATGGATGTGTGTTTCATCTTGTTTTAGATTTATGGTAAATGTGATTGTTTCAGCCTATTGTTGTCAGTTCACGCTCCCTGTGCGTCCGCGGCAGTCCGGACGCACGGGGAGACGTCACTGAAACTTTAGTATTCTTCGAAATATTTCTGAATCTGCTGCCAGTCTTTGGTGCGTGTGAGAGCAAGCATAAGCAGCACGCGCGCCTTCTGAGGATTAAGTTCCCAGGATGCCACAAACTGATATTTGGCGTCATCTACCTCGTCATAAAGAGTTGTCGGACCGGTAGGCACTCGGCTCGAACGAACAACGATTATGCCGAGCTTGCGGGCTTCGAGAAGTTTAGGGAATATGTTCTTGTGATAGTTGCCGTTGCCGAGACCTGCGTGGATCACTCCCTGATACCCGTTGGTAAGGAAAGGATTCATTACATCAGCCTCCACATTCGAATATGCATAAACAATTCCGACTTTGGGAAGGCTCGTAAGATTGGTGACATCGAACACTGATTCCGTTGTGTGCTTTTTCAGTGTCTGCATGTTGTAGTAAGGCTTGCTGTTGTAGACATATCCGAGAGGACCGGCATCGGGAGCCTGGAATGTCTGCACATCGGTGGTATTCATTTTTTGTGTGGAATGCGCGCCGAGGATAAGACCGTTCATCACAATCATAACGCCTCTCCCTTTTGACGACGGGTCTGCGGCAGTGACAACGGAGTTATACAGGTTGAGAGGTCCGTCGGCACTCATCGCCGTTGAGGGACGCATGGCGCCGGTGAGCACTACAGGCTTGTCGCTCTTCACTGTAAGATTGAGGAAGTAAGCGGTCTCCTCCATGGTATCGGTTCCGTGAGTGATCACGATGCCGTCCACATTGCTCTGGGCGAGAAGCTCGTTGATTCGTTTGGCAAGAGTAAGCCACACCTGGTCGTTCATATCCTGCGAGCCTATGTTGACAACCTGCTCACCAGTGACATTTGCCACATCCTGCATCTGGGGCACCGCATCGATTAGCGACTGGATAGCCACCTGGCCTGCCGTATAACCGGATGCCGTGGCGGATTTGCCGGTTCCTGCGATAGTTCCGCCGGTAGCAAGAATATACACATTCGGTTTTTGCTGGGCGAACGCCGTGGCGACAGAGGTCAGCAACACTACTGCCAGCAGGCTCAATTTTTTCAGATTTTTCATAACTTGATTATTTTAGTTGATTATTGGTTTTTATGGTTCAGATAATGCAAGGTTCTCAATATATCTGTATCAGAAGCAGACCTGTAAGAATCGCAGCTATCGTGGCGACAAGTCCGGGCATCATGAAAGAATGGTTGAGCACATATTTGCCGATGCGGGTGGTGCCGGTGCGGTCAAAGTTTATAGCCGCCACCACTGTCGGATAATTGGGAATAAAGAAATAACCGTTTACAGCCGGAAACAAGGCTATAAGCATCCACGGATTCATTCCCAGTGCTATGCCTAACGGCATTATTGCCCTGACGGTTGCCGCCTGACTGTAAAGAAGAATTGACATTACGAAAAGAGCGATTCCGAAGAGCCAGGGCCATTGTGTCACAAAACCCTTGACACCCTCTGTGATCACAGCTATATTGCCGTTGATGAACGTGTCGCCCATCCATGCTATACCGAAAATCGCTATCACTGCCTGCATTCCCGCAATGAAGACACTTCCCTGAGTCGGGGCGATTCCGTTGATCTTGCCGGTGAGAAGAATGATGGCACAGGTGCTGAGCATCAGAATCTCGATAATCGCCGGCATGTCTACAGGGGTTCCGTTGAATGAGGGACGCATTGCCGGTATTGAGCCGAAAAGCACGATAAGCACAGTTGAGAGCAAAAACAGCACAACAGAGAGCTTTGCTCTGCCAAGATTCTTTATTTCGTTGAATTTAAGATTGTTTTCCTTAATCATACCCTGCTCTACACGGCGAAGATACTCAGGATCTTCCAGAAGCTCCTTACCTACTCTTTTTGAAAGTAATGCTCCTATTATAACTCCTATGAGCGTAGCTGGAATAGACACCTTGAGAATATCGAAAAGAGTGATGTCGAAGCCGGTGAGCAAACCGAGCAACGCCACTGTGGCAGCTGAGATCGGGCTCGCGGTTATTGCCTGTTGCGAGGCTATGACGGCAATTCCCAAAGGACGCTCTGGACGTATCTTCGTTTCACGGGCAACCTCCGCGATCACCGGCAAAACCGAATAAGCCACATGACCCGTACCGGCGACAAATGAAAACAGATAAGTCACCAACGGACTGATGATAGTGACTTGCGAGGGATTCTTTCTCAGAAGTTTCTCTGCAAGCTTTACCAGATAATCCAGTCCCCCTGCCGCCTGCATGGCAGCGGCAGCGGAAAGTACCGCCGCAATCATCAGCATGGC
>NZ_CAJMXD010000035.1:0-13957 GCF_905219685.1 Barnesiella sp. CU968 | reverse complement strand
CAGAGTCCGGATGTTCCGTCATCAATGCGTCGGCAGAGTCAAGAATTCTGTCGGCTTCTTTATTTTTGCGGTCACCGCACGCAACCATAGTCACCAAAACCAGTGTGACTGACAAATATCTGATAAAAGCCTGCATATTTCTCTTTTGTACAAATTCTTCACAAATGTAGATATAAATCGTGAGATTTATACACCGGCAGAATAAAAATCAAGGCTGAAGCCTTGATTCCTGTTCCCTCCTGCGTGCTCTAAGTCATTTTTTGGAAAGACCTACGGAGTGCTTACTCCCGATCTCCGTAAGATGTGTAACGACATGGTTGACAGAGATGTCAAGGTTGTAGATAAAGTATAGAGGGAAACCGGCACGTTTCAAAAGTTTGTGTCGCAGAGGGAGTAGACGGTGTCCTTGATGTCTTCGGCTATTGCTGCCTGCGGTTTGCCGGCGAAGATGAGCGACTGCCAGGGGATGGGTTTGCCGAAGACCACTGTGAAATCTTTTCCGCGGGCGTTGCAGAGCTCGGAGGGGAGGAGTGCCTGCTCGATGTTTATCCGGAGTCCCAGCTTCTTGCGGCGGCGTGCCGTTTTGTAGAATCTTTGTGAGTTCTCTCCGATGAAATGCACCGGTATGATGTCCCGTTTGTATTCGACAGCCTTGGCTATGAACGATTTGTTCCATTTGAGATCGCGGACCTCGCCGTTGTCCCCGAGGCGCGAGCAAAGTCCGGCGGGGAATATTATTATCTGTCGGTCAGAAGCGTATGCGTCGTTGATGGCGCGTGCCGCCCCGCGACCCTGCGAGCCGTATTTGTTGACGGGGAGGAATACCGGGCGCAGCGGTTCCACATTCATCAGCATGTCGTTGACCAGAAAACGGATCCCCTCGTCGCCGTATTTCTTTCCAAGCAAGGCGATAAGCCCTATTCCGTCGAGTCCGCCGAGAGGATGGTTGGAGGCGAATATGAAGCGACCGCCGGAAGGGATGTTCTCCATTCCGACGGGTTTGAGCGTCACGTTGAAATATTCATAGACACCGGCGGCAAATTCCGCCCCCTCTTTGGGATATGTCTTTTCAAGCACCTCGTTCAGTTCGTCCTGATGTATGAGTCGTTCAAGGGCGTTGAGCACGAAGCCCGGGATGAGTTTCCCCCTGAACCCTCCCACGCGGCTGCGTATGATGCCGGTAAGGTCGATTTTCAGAAGTTCCATGTCAATCGGGGTTTACAGAAGATTCCTCGTCCCAGAACTCCTCGTTCCAGTCTTCGTCGGTCATGTTTGAGAAATCGTCGTCTTCCGGTTCGTCCTGTTCGAAGATGAAGTCATCTTCCTCCTGCACGCGATGGCGCATGTCGAGTTTTCTGTGGGTTATCGTGAAATTGTTTTTATTCTCTTCAGAATTTATTTCTCTCCATAGGAGATCCTTCAGCTCGGTCAGCCCCTCGCCTGTCACCGCCGATATAAATACGGCAGGCACACCCTCCGGAAGCTCTTTTGCGAGTTCATCGCGCAGTTCGTCATCGAGCATGTCGGACTTGGAGATAGCAAGCACCCTGCTTTTGTCGGCGAGTTCCGGGTTGAACTCCTTCAGTTCGTTAAGCAGAATCTCATAATCCTTGAGGATGTCGTCGGAATCGGCGGGAACCATGAAAAGCAGCACCGCGTTGCGCTCTATATGTCTCAGGAATCTCAGACCGAGACCTTTCCCTTCGCTGGCACCCTCGATGATTCCGGGAATGTCCGCCATCACGAAAGACCTGTCGCCACGGTAGTCAACGATCCCCAGACTCGGCTCCATGGTAGTGAATGGGTAGTCGGCTATTTTCGGTTTGGCGGCGGAAATTGCCGACAGAAGGGTAGACTTCCCGGCATTCGGGAAACCTACAAGCCCGACATCTCCGAGGAGTTTCAGCTCCAGCACCACAGCCTTTTCGATTGACGGCTGCCCCGGCTGCGCATATCTCGGCGCACGGTTTGTGGCGGTAGCGAAATGCCAGTTGCCGAGTCCCCCCTTGCCGCCGCGCAGGAGTTTTATTTCCTCGCCGTCTTCCGTCACCTCGCAAAGAAAATCGCCTGTCTCCGCATCGAAGACAGTGGTGCCTACGGGCACTTCGATTATCTGGTCCTCACCGTCTTTTCCCGAGGAGCGGTTCTCGCCGCCGCTCTGTCCGTTGGTCGCAAACACATGCCGCCGGTAGCGGAGGGGGAGAAGTGTCCACATGTGGCGGTTGCCTTTCAGGATGATATGTCCGCCGCGTCCTCCGTCACCTCCGTCCGGTCCCCCTTTCGGAACATACTTCGCTCTGTGGAAATGGCGAGAGCCTGCGCCACCCTTGCCGCTGCGGCAAAGGATCTTAACGTAATCTATGAAGTTTGAATCAGCCATTGTTTTGAGATTTAAAGAACAATAGGAATCGTGTTTGGAAAACACGACACCGATTACCGGCAACGCCGGTCAGGAGAGGAGTTCGTTTGCCGCACGGTAGTCATCGGGAGAGCCTATGTCTATCCATCTTCCCTCGATAGGGAAACACTCCACTTTGAGTCCGTCGGCAATCAGAGACTCTATAAAGTTCGGAGCGTCAAGATATTCACCCTTGGTGATGCGTTCAAGAAGCTCTCTCCGCATCATATAAACGCCTCCGTTTATGAAATAGTTGTAGGTGGGTTTCTCCTCGAGTCCTGTCACTTCCGACCCCTTTGTACGCATTATCGCGAAAGGCACCGACACAGTATACGGCACCGCTCCCATAGTCAGATGCGCTCCCGATTCGGTGTGCGTCCGCCACATCTTTTCGAAATCCAGATTTGTCAGCAAGTCGGAATTCATCACCAGAATATTGTCATGGCGCAGTCCCTCCACAAGCGCGAGGCTGCCGAGCGTCCCGAGTCGTTTGGGTTCAAGCACGCATGTCACATCCGCATGATTGTCCGTTTCCTTTGCGTTGCGTATTCTGAAATGTTCCTCTATCTTGTTGTGGAGGTAGTTGACTGTCACGAAAATATTTCTTACGCCGTATTCCTCAAGCATTTCGATATTACGGTCAATTATGGGCTTGCCGCCTACCGCAAGTAGCGGCTTGGGTATTGACAGGGTTAGAGGGCGCAGTCTTTCACCCCGTCCTCCCGCCATAAGCACTACATCTATTGGAAGCAAAGCTTTAAGGCGTGTCAAATCTATTATGTCAGAGATATGACCGTCATCTGTCACCGGCAACAGGCACAGATGACGTCTCTTACCTTCCGCCACTTTCTCTGCGGGATCATCGTCTTTTTCGATGGCGGTGAATGACCTGTTCATAGCTTCAGCGACGGGAGTCTCAAGTGATATTCCCCTGAGCAACGCGCGTCTGATGTCTCCTCCGGTTACAGTGCCTTGCAGTCTGTCTTCGGCATCTGTAGCGAACATAACCATCGTCTTTCCCGACAGAGTGTCGAGGCGGTCGAGCGCGTATTTCACCGAATCTACGGTGCGGATAATATGGCGTTTGATTGATTCCTGTGTCATTATATTGTTGGATAGGGTGTTTCTTTTGATTGTCGTTTTATATGGTTTCCGCCAGCAGTTCTTCGTATTGCCTCATGCTCTGCCGCAGTTCATCCGTCACCATAACCTGCAGCTCTTTCGGCGCAAGCACCGTCACGCCGGCTCCATATCCGAGAAGCTCATGCACAAGCTCATAGTTTAGTTTGAGCCTGTAGGTGAAAATCGAATAACTGTCGTGAATCTCCTCCTGCTGCGAATGGTGGAGTGGAAGAGCGCGGAAGTATTTCGCCTGCTGGGGTGTCGCGCGAATCTTCACTATTCTTGGGGGAGCTTTCGAGAGAGTGATGCCTATGATGTTGTCGAAAAACTGCGACGGGTCGAGATCTTCGGGCATAGTGAAGTTCTTGCTCATCAGCCTCATCTCTTTCACGCGGTCGAGGGCGTATGTGCGTATGTCGGCGGTTTTCTCGCGCAGTCCCACCATATACCACCGTTGCTTGTAGCGTTTCACGAAATATGGGTGGAACAGGATGTCGCACTCCGCGCGGGAACGGTTGAACCCCGCGTATGTGAACACTATTTTCTCCGAAGAGCCGATAGCCTCAAGCACCGTAGGGAGGAACTCTCTTGCCGAAGGCACATCCTCCACAAGCACTCTGCCCGAAGCAGCGTGGCTCTCTTTCATGGCACTGTTTACGGCATAAGAATCGAGGAGCCAGTTTGTCAGAACCCTGTTGCTGTCGTCCTCCCCGAGGTCTATATAATACTCGCCGTTGCGGTTGCAGAGAATGTCAATATGGAAGTTTTCCTCTATGGCGCGCCTGTAATGGTAGAAAGTGCGCGGAGGAATGGGGTTGCCGTCGCTCAGGTGAGAGCGCATCCAGAGCCTGTCGATATCCTCGCGGGTGAGCCGTCCGTAACGGTTGAGGGTGTCGACAATCCATACATATCTGCTTATCAGGTCACGTGCCATATTCTGGTCCAATGAAGCTGCCGGAGCAAGTTCAATGCAAAAGTAACAAAAAAAGATGTAAGTGGCAAAAAAGAAAAAGGTCGACTCACGTCGACCGAATTTCTTCAATTAAAACAACAATAACAACTTTTTCAGAACGCTTATAGCAGTGTAAGATTTATTCATCTTACGTTACTATAACATCGTGTCGTCTGAAATGGTTCAGAGACTGGTTGAATTTTATTAGAAATTTTTTACCGGTGCCCGGAAGAATGCGTAAGGCTGTTTTCAGGGCACCGGTAAAATCGTGTATGTCGATTACCTGCGTTTCATTATGGTAAGCGATTTCTTTCCGTTGCGGAGAATGTAGAGTCCGGGAGCAAGATCTCTTAAGGCATCGGCGGCTCTGACACCGGAGCGCAGGCATATGCCTCCGGTAGTGTATATGTCAACCAAGGAATCCGGGTCAGACAATACATTTTCTATGCCGGTAGGAATATCTTCATTTTCCGGATCGCTTAAAAGAAGAAGCGGGGCTGTAGCCAGCTCAGAGGGTATATAAGCATGATACGGCGGCATATCCTGAGCGCTTTCAAGCGGAACAAAAGCGTTGTCGCCATTGATTCCCCTGAGCATATAACTGCCGGGAGCAACGCTCTTTGTCATAAGCAGACCGGTGAGTATCTGTCCGCCGGGCATATATGAGTCTTCAGTATTGGTTGCCTTGCCCGAGAATTTGTATTTGTTCAGAGTCGGAACGGATGGTTCTTCGTCATTCTCCGCAACTGCCGATGAAGTTTCGGCAGTCTTAACGAAATATGGGGTGTTGGCTCCTATTTCCGTTACAGCGGATTCAGAAATCTCAATCACCTGATATTCGATGGCATCGGTTTCACCTTCCGGGGTGAATGTCTTGTTTGCAGATATATTCACCATCGAATAGGCTTCGAGACCTTCGGGCAGTTCCGCATCGAACGGCAGTATCAGGGTTCCGCAGGCGGGGGTCTCCATCGCCCATTCCAGAGGGAGGGCAGGCTCTTCGAGATATACTGGAGGCACAAGTGTCACTCCTTCAGTGCTACCGGTGGATATATAGACATGATAAGGCTCGACAAACTCGTGTTCGTAAGTGCCGTCATGATAGAAGAAGCCGACATTGCCCTCTGCGTCTGTATGGAGGTGATGGTCTGTTCCCTTGGCGGTGCTTTTTACGAGAGTGCCGGTCAGCAAGCCGTTTGTATAAGTGTCAGCCTTGTGGGTAGTCATGCCTGAGAATGTGTAATATCCGTCGGCATCGGCGACCGGTGCTGTTTTTCTCACACTTTTTGCAGAGGGTGCCGAAGTAGTCTTTTTTGTCACAAGATACGGAGTGTTTCCCTTTATGGTGTTTTCTGCCACAGTCGATATCGTGGCGATATGGTAGAAGTTGTTGTCTCCGGGAGTTGCCGACGGTTCGGAAGTCATGATGGAATGTATCTCCAGGTCGGCTGGAACCTCCGCGTCGAAAGGCAGGATAATTGTGCCGGTGTTCTCGCATTCCATTTTCCAGCGTACATCAATCCTGCGTCCTATAAGCGTGAGGTTGAAATTGTCAGCTTTGAACCATGGACCCATTACAAGCGGTTCGGTGTCTGTGTTGAAAGAGCCGTCTGCCGAGGGGTATATCCCGATACGGACATCGGTATTGTCTTCCTCGACGTCAAATTCCAGAGAAACCTCGTCGAATTTTGTCTTTGTGCCGGTTGTGATCATCTCGCTGTGAGAGTCTCCGGCTGCCAGATAGAATCTGTTGCCTTCGTCTGACGCGATGAGCGCCGACAGTCGGTAGCGTCCTGCGGGCATACCCTTTATGTCCTGATAAACCGGGTTGGACTTGTTGTTGTAATATGTGTTGAACAGGTAGTCGCCGTCAATGCCTTCTGTTCTATATGTTTCGTTTTCATTTCCTTTAGTCACTTTGGTGTCGGCGGCATCCATCGACGATATGTTCCATCCTGTAAGGTCTCCGAGTTCGAAGCTGAAATTGCGGATTGCGCCGCTCATGTCTGCGTCTGTTTCGGTCTGAGACAATACGAGAGCGCGGAATCGTGAGAATAACTCATCAATCTCCTTGCTGCCGTTAGTACCCATCGGGTCTTCCTTGTGCTCGCTGTTGATGTGCTGCTCGATCAGATCTTCGTAATCGTGCGCATCCCACTGCGTGCGGTATTTATCGGGGAGGGTCGCCGCTATGGAGGCTATGCGGCGTATTGCGGTCTGCAGCCTGTTGTAGAAATCACATGTCTTGAACTCGCCGTCATCGTGACGGTACAGGCGGAAATTGTCGGCTTTGTACCATGTCCCGGCAATGTCTACGAACTGATCCGTAGTATCGCCGCCTCTTATGGTGATTGTGACCTCCCGGGTATCTTTTGCCACATCGAATTCCATGAAATAATCGGAACCGATGTTTGCAGCACGCTCCATGAGTTTGCCCTCTTTTTTGTCGTTTACCTGAATCCAGACGTGCTGACCCTGATCCGATGCGAGCGTCACCACAAGGCGATAATGACCCGAAGGGAGTCCCTGAATTGTCTGGCTTATCGGGGCTCCTTTGCCGTCGCGCCATGTGTTGAAAATGTAATTCCCGTTTGCCGCGGAGGTGGCATAGGTTGGATTCGAGAGTTCTTTGACCCCCATCTCTCCTTCCAGAATGGTTGACCATCCGAGAGTGTTGCCGAACTCGAAGTCAGGATTTATAATGGCGTGTGTGTAATCCGCGCCTCCTGTCTCGACCGGCTGGCTGAAAACTTTTTCGCGCAGCAGGCTGTAGATTTCGTTGAATTCCTTCATTCCGTCTCCCTCGATAGAAAGATTGTCCAGCATTTCCTGATATTTTGACAGATCCCAGCCATCGGAATAAGGCGACCCCATCTCGTTTACACGTTCTGTCGCGTCTCTTATTGCGAGAGATACAATGTCAAAGGCGGCTACCGCGTCTTCGTCCGCGATCCGGGTGATGGTGAAATTGTCGGCAGAGAATGCGCCGTCGGCTTTGACTCCGATGGTTTCGGTGCCCTTGCTGATTATAAAGCGCAAAGATACTTCCTGCATACCATCGCCCTGAGCCGGCGCGCTGGTAAGAGTGCCTGCCGTCAGGGAAGCCCCCGAAGAAACGGAAGCCTTGAGTTCATACACTCCCGTAGGCATAGTGACCTGTATTGTCTGGGATATAGCGCCTCCGTCGGCACTGAAGATGTATCTGCCGTCAACCGGATTGTCTTCGGTGACGCGTGCGTTTGTCGCTCCTGACGTATTCCATTCGGAAAGGTCTCCCATCTCGAAAGAATTGTTGAGGATGGTATATCGCATGTCGGCAGGTATTGAGCTTACTTTTCTTGCGGCGTTGGCAAGCGCGAGATATGTCATATGCACCTCTTCGCTGCCGTCTGCGGAAATCTTGCGGCTGTCATATCTTTCCTGCACCACAGAATTGTCATAAGAGTAATAGTTCATCGCCTTTGCCTTTGCCGCGGCATCGTCTATCGCCGCCTTTACCTTTTCAAGGGCGGCTAAGGTCTCCGCATCCGGACCGAGGTATGTAAGGCTGAAGTTGTCGACAAATAAAGCTGTTTTTGAGCTTATGCTTACTTTTTCTACAATAAGAGTGATGGAACCATCCGATACGTTTATGCGTGTTGAGATTTGGTAATTCCCGGTTGCGAATTCCTTCCCGACAGTTCCTACGCTTGCTTCACCCCAGGAGTCGTTACGGGTGTAGGAGTTTGTGGGAATAGTTATGCCGTTGGCGGTGACAACACCATTGTTGTTTCCTTGCGCGAAATCGCATGCTATAATGTATGTCCCGTTCGGCAGGTCGGATATTGTCTGGGTTATTTTAGAACCGGTTTTTCCAATGCGGCTTGTGTTGTAGAGTTTATACATTGAATAGTTTTCTCCCACATTGTTGTCTTCCAGCTTCCCTTTTCCGTTGTTGTCAGTAGACAGCACCCATGCTTGGTTTTCGTTTGAATCGTTGCGCCCGAACCTGTATCCTTTCATCATGAATGTCGCATCGGCAGGGTTGTCTTCGGAAGCAAAGAGCAATGAGTTCCGGAGATCTTCTTTGGTCAGCAACTCCCATAGCTGATTCTCATCGGATGCATCCGGAACGGCGGCGGCTACAACATCGCCTTCTGCCGTGATTGCATAGGTTTTATCATTGCGGGTGCAGGTAATCATGTGTCTGCCGGCATCGTCTGTGGTTATATTCCAGATTTTTTGTGATCTGGTTTCGGAATTTCCTCCATCTGTATACATCATGTATGAACCTGATTCCATTGTCTCGGATTCTATTGTCAGATTTCCGTCACCAAGATTTGTATTCAGTATGAAGTCATGGTCGGTATCTCCGGCTTCAAAGGTTACAGCCCGTCCCGTTCCGGAAAGTGTTGCCTGAGTATCCCATATGCCGCCTGCCTGAAGGAATTTGCCGGTGGCTACATTTTTCAGATAGTATTCGCCGGGGCTTACGGTTTCTGAGTTGTTCTCGATTGTGAAATTGATCACGATCGGGAAGTGGTCGGAGATTTCAGAGCCGTCGGGCCAAGTGAAATCCATGTCGTGCAGATAACCGTGTGCTGTCAGTTTTGCGGGAGCGTCGGTGTTGTTGATATAGAATATCTTGTCCACAACCTCCCCTTTCTGGTGACCTAAAGCCGGGTTTGTGACCATAAGCGCGTTGTCGCCGACATTCGGATACTGGCCGTCCCACATATAATCGATCCAAGGGTCGTGTATCTCAAAACGTTCATCGGCATTAATGCGGTCTATAAGAAGCTCTTTGAGGCGGTCGCGGGTATATCGGCAGTTGGTGTCTCCCATGATTATCACAGGTCGTTTGTTGTTGCTCTGGAGGATGTCTGCCACGAGCTGGTTTATCTGCGATTCTCGGGCGGCATTGTCCTGCGCCGATGTCTCCGCATCCATGTGGAGGATATATACGTCTATGTCGAGACCAGCCCCTAATGAAACAGTGTAATAGCGGTATCCCTTGTCGATAAGCAGGTCGGATCCGTTTTTGGTGACACCATATTTGTCATTCCATCCCTGCCATCTTTCACCTGAGACTCTGATGCTGTTTTTGTAAATGAGATTGAGTCCATCGGTGTCGAACGATTTTTTGACCCTGTCTTCACGGATGGAAGTTCCGTTAAGTTCCACATATTGCAGAGCCTGGATTCCATTCAGGGAAGTCGGGATTGTCTCGCGGAATGTTCCGGCTGTATACTGTCCCTTTATTTTGGACATAAGGATGTCATTGTAATTGAACGCCTCTGAGACAGCGAAGAAATCCCACCCTTTGTTGGCGACCAGCTCGCTCATCTTTGCGGTGCCGGTTTCCTGCGGACCTTCGGGGTTCATGTTGATTTTGGTGATTCCGGTGATATTCACCGTCGGAGGCAGACCGTCAACATTCAGACAGGCTGCCTTGAAAGTCTTTTTGGTGGCAATAGCCGGGATTGCCATCAGAAGACATAGGAAAAGAATTAGCTTTTTCATGAAATTAAGTGTTAACTTATTTATTTTTGGTATATTTTACATGTCGATTTTCCTTAAGTACGGACATGACGGAACGCGTGACTGCAGAAGCGGTCACGTACAAGTGTTCGGTATGTGCGGAAATGGTTAGAAGATGGTTTTCGGGGGGGGTAATGCCTTTATTATCAAGATGATAGAAGAATATAGTCATCTTGACACGTCCGTCTTGATGTCGGTTTTCAGGCATTATACTTTAGATTTTCAATCAGATAGGTTAACTGAGATGCAAAATAAGTGTATTTTTGACAATTATCCTAATGATTCTCAAAAAAAAAGTTTGACTTGCCAATAAGAATATGAAAAAATCTTCAACGCTTATATTCCGGTCAGGTCTTTGTAGATGTCGAGGGCGGTGAAGAGATCCTCTTTGCTGACGGAGATGTCGCGGTGTGGCGTGCCGATGGCGCTGAGCAGGACAAATTTCCAATCTGAGCTTGCGGAATTCTTTTTGTCGTGGCTGATGATTTCCGCCAGTTTGTCGTAATCCTTGCAAGTGAACGGAATCGGCGGGAAATAGTGCTGAAGTATGCGGTCTTTGTAGAGATAGATTTGGTCAGACTGAAGGCTTAGATGCATGTGGCTGAGGATGAGGGCGACTAAAATTCCGTTGGCGACTGCGCAGCCGTGGGTGACGGGGGTGTGGCGGGTAAGCATCAGCGATTCTAAAGCGTGTCCGGCGGTGTGCCCGAAATTCAGAATTTTACGTAATCCGGATTCGTGAGGATCTTCTTCCGTGACGCGGGCTTTGAACCTGACGCATTCCGCCATGGCATCCTGAAGAAGATTCGTGTCTGAAAGAATCTTGTCGTCAAGAACCTTTTGATACAATTCACCGGATGAGATCATCGCCGTCTTCACTATCTCTCCGAGGCCCGAAAGTATCTCTTCGCGAGGGAGAGTGGCGAGTGGCTCGGAGGAGATTATCACGCACTCGGCGTTTGCGAACGCCCCGATTTCGTTTTTCAAACCGTTGAAGTCTATCCCCGTTTTTCCACCGACCGCTGCATCCACGGCGCCAAGGACGGTGGTAGGTATGTTGACGAATCGGATGCCTCGTTTGAAAGAGGCTGCGGCAAATCCGCCAAGGTCAGTCACAACGCCCCCTCCGAGATTTATCAGTAAGGAATTTCTGGTTGCTCCCCCTTCCGAAAGACTGCTCCACACCTGGGTAAGCGTGTCGAGATTTTTATTATCCTCACCCGCCGGTATTTCGATTATGCGTGCTTCCTCTTTGTCGGTAAGCACATTCAGGATTTTGGGAAGCACGTGTGTCGCCACATTGCTGTCGGTGAGCAGGAAGAGACCGCTGTGCGAAATTTCTTCGAGCGTGGCTGCAAGTGCGGCGCGGAGGTTTTCGGTGCGAAGGGGAAGCATCATTATAGAAGACAGAAGTGTAGTGAAGGGGTCAGAGGGATTCGAGATAATCGGCGAAAGCCGGCATAGAAGGGAATATTATGTCCGCCCCTTCCTTTTCGAAAGCTTCGCGCGGTACCGGACCGGTGGTCACGGCAACGGTGAAGATTCCGGCAGCTTTCCCCGCCCGGACTCCCAGAGGGGCGTTCTCTATCACGATTGCCTCTTGCGGCTGTATGCCGGCTATTGCCAGCCCTTTGAGGTAAGGCTCGGGATCCGGTTTGCCGTTTGTGACATCAAGCGCTGTCACTCTGTCGCCGGGAAGAAAAATACCGGGATAATCGCGGTTTACACCTTCAAGGAGCTTTGCCTGCGCAGAGCCGGTTACGAGCACGCGGCGCAGATCTCGTTTTTTGAGTGCGTCAAGCATCCGGTCGGCACCAGCCATCGGCTCGTTTCTGCCGATCTCATAGAAATATTTGCTTTTAAGTTCATACAGCTCTGCGGCACGCTCTTTGGAGACACCATGTCCGTAAGCCCGCATATACATCATGTTTACGAGGTCCGCTCCACGCATACCCTCATAGAGGTATACGTCTTCAGGATTTCCCGGCACACCCTCCTCTTCAAAAAGTCGCCGGAATGCCTCTGCATGATACTTCATTGAATCGTAGATCACCCCGTCCATATCGATCAGGGCAGCTTTTTTACCTTTTAATATATCGTCCATATCCTTATAACGGCATTATCCTCCGGTTTGATATAGAAGGTGTGTTTTGTTTTAAACAAGCTCTAAAAGTTTCCGACTTGCGCTACCAGCTGGCGAGGGAGCGCGGGCTACGGCGGGACGCTCTGGTGGCAAGCATATTGCTGCCGGGAAGCGGACGAGAGGGAACGTCAAGTTCGTGGAAGATTATATGCAGTCCGATGGCGCGTGTCATAAGCAGGTCGTCGTGACACCCCGCAATCGCTCCGTAGCTGCCGTTTTGACGGCGTTCATAACTCAAATACTCGTCAAGACATGCCGGGTCGCGTTCGATATACATCCCTTCGCGTATCACCTTCACCAATGTGGCTATAATCATGGGTTTTGTGGCTATGTTGGTGTGAAAGCCATATCTGACAGGAGCGCCTCGCGTCACCGCCTCCTCGCTGCGACTCCTTGCATAGAGGTTGGGGTAGGAGTCACGCAGTCTGTTGAGTATGAACGATGACAGGTCACCATCGGTGTGGCGGTCACGGTCATGCGTCTCAAGAGTGTTGCTCTCAATAACAAGCAATGCGTTGCCGTAGAACCGCGAGGCATCCGCCGCCTTCTCTGTAAGCAGGTCGAAATCTGTGTGTCCGCGCCATTGCGCCACAATCTCCGGTCTCTCGCCAAAAGCCATCGGCATCCTGTCGAATATCGCTATCACGCTCCAGTCTGCCTTTGCCGACCTTCCGCCGACATCGACCACCGTGACATATCTGCTGTCGATGTTTTGTCCGCTTTCATCGGGAAATTTCCATATCTTCCACCCACCCGACGCAAGGGGAGAGAAGCCATTGTCATCGATTTCTCCGGAACGGGGAGGCACCCCGCATCCCTTTCTCAAAGCCTCGACCTTGTATTTGTCGAACACACGCGCTCCCGAATGCACGAAAGCCTCGATGTCATCGCTCGGATATTCGGCAGCCATGAGCCCGTGTTCGGAATATTTCGATCTCTCCGCCTTATACCAGTTTATAGCCTCGAGTGTCGCCCCTTGCTGCCAAAGCCACCACAGATATGCCCCCGACTGACAGCGGTCTGATTCCGCCGCCTCGCACTCCCTCCCTTCATACAGGGCAGCGGCAAACCTGTCTCTTTGCGCTTCATTGCCGAACGGCAATGAATAAAGGTCGATGTCGAACCAGGAGATGAAGAGAGCCTCGAACTGCGATATGCCCCTTTTTGCCGCTTCATATTCACGATGGAAGAAGTTGCCGGTGCCGTTTGCCGTGGATTCGTATACAATCATGGTCATCGGGGCATAGAGCACTCCCGAACATGCCGAACGAAGAATATCCTCCGGCGATTTGCCGTCGGTCTTTTTCCATATTCCCACCTCAGAGCAGTGCACGAGATTATAGTCGCCTCCGCGACATGAGTCGGGCCGCTCTGCCGTGCCTATCTTTATCTTGCAGTTGCGTGACGGCACGCGGTATATCGCCCCCGACCTTCCCACTCGTTCCATTTTCTTCCTTTTTCTCCCGCTTCTATCGGGGTCTTTCCGCTCTTCTGCGTCAAGCATCTCTGCAGGATAAGACTCGATCATTCGGTCGAACATATCCTTGATTTCATCAGATCCGACGCCCTGATGGGCGATGATGAGTGAGTTGAGGCTTGTGCTGTGCATAAGCTGCAGCCATGCCATATACAACTGCGAACAGGTGGATCCTCCCCATTGTCTCGCCTTAAGAAGTATGAGTCTTATCGGTTTTCCGTCGAGACGCACCTTTTCGAGACATTCCACAAACTTGCGTTGTGGGCGGTTGAGTACAAACGGCACATCGTCACCACCCCCTTTACGCTTTATATATACATATTTCGCCGCCCAATACGGAAAATC
>NZ_CAJMXD010000034.1:0-14129 GCF_905219685.1 Barnesiella sp. CU968 | reverse complement strand
ATAAAATCAAGAATCATGTGCCTACCATCCAAGAGATTGTCATCCATTGCCTGCGTCAATGATGCTAGAAAATTCTTGCGCAGGGGACCTTTGTCAGGGCGACCTTGAGCATAATCCCTTTGCAATATTGGAATCATAACCCTGTTGTCAAGCAGGTATTTCCAGAAAGCAATCTTATCGTTGGCCATCGTATTTAATCATCTAACTGTTTAATACATCTTATTATATCTTCCAAATAAGCAGGTGCGTCAATCAGGCGATCCCAATAGTTATTATTGCCTACTGTGGGAGAAAAATATTTCAAGAACACCTGTCTCGTAACTGGTGGTACAAAACAAGACTCACCCTTTAAAGGCTTCTTTAATTCAATAGAACCGTCTCTTTTCAGTTGGGGCACTGCCACCGTTTTCCCGGAATCTTTCCCGATAATGATTCTTCTCTTGGCTGAGAAAATGGCATTCCCGTAACTGCGGTTGGTACGTGAGTCAAGCAAAACATAATTCCACAAACGGTTCTTTTCCTGTTGTGTCCATTTGTTCAGTTCAGGAATATAGTCTTTTACTTTTTCAAAAGTTTCCTTAGTTTGCTCTTCGGTCGGCTTAAGAATATCAAAATATACATTGACGACCTTTTGAAGTTCTTCAGACAAGCTCATATAGACATTGAGTATCCATTCTCGACGCGTTGACTCGTCCTCTTCCGGATTTGTGGTATTGGAATTAATATGCTCCACATCCCATTTCTCCGTATTGAAGGCATCAAACGGGAAACGATATGCCATGTCAACGGTCTTTGTCTCATTGTTTTTATTAAGATTGACTGCTGTCTGAATATTATGGAACAACAATATTGGCTTACATTTTCCTTTGTCAGACCCATCTAGATTGTAATCAAAATCCGACGGCGGACATTTGCTAATTATAGATTTGATTTGAGCTTTCAAATATTTTCTGAACGCCAATTTATTTGCGCAGTTCTGCCATTCCTTTATCAATTTATTCAGAGAAGGAGTAGCATATACCAACAGAAATCCAATATAGTGGTATAGTTCTGCGTCATCATACCATTCGCAAAAGGCTTGGAAATATTGTTTTATTTTTCCCCAGCAGATTTCTATGTCGACTCTCCCCTTATTCTTAAAATATGCATAAAAGTAACGAAAAGTCTGATATTGGTCTGTCCCAATCTGAGCCAATTCTTGCGCTTCCAACTGTAGGGAATTTTCCTGTCTTATCAGGTCAAATATAAAATCTATGCGCGTGGGACGGTCATAATTTTCATCATGCAGGAACATCCAAAAGGTATTGTCCTGTAAAGTAGTTTCTATAGCATCCCATTCACTCGCAATTTCCTGCTGTCTAAGACGCAGCACGTCACTATCCTTATTTTCTTTGAAGTTTGATCTGTTGAGTATCAAAGCCTTCACAAGTTCAGCATTGGTAAGTGATATTTTCCCTATGTTAAGTCTGGTAAAAACCGCAACTGGATCCTTCTCGGCAGATTCATACCATATTACTCTCACATTATTAGCCAGGTCGTTTTTGGGGTCATTGGGGTCTGGCTTTACATCGAGGAATGCATTGCAGAGATTACCCGCAGAAATGTGCTTTTCTTCTCTCCACTTTCTTATATAGGTCATAGCCTCACTTACATGCAGCCTATCAATACTTGATGCATCAACCTCATTCAATGTCTCAAGCCCATCAAGTAACTTATTTTTCGAGTTTCTTTCTCGTTCATAAGTCAATCTATAGAATTCAGTAGGAAGATCGTTGGAATACAAGGCATCCTTATAGGCATTTAATATCAGCAGAATCGTGGTCAGCCTCTGTTGACCATCTATAACCTCATACCATTTGCAGTCGTTTTCTGCTTTCAATTGGTGCTCGTTTATTTCATCACCTGACATCTCTCTAACCACAATGGGCTGAAGGCAATAGAAACTGTTAGGTGAATAGCAAAAATCCTTAATATCCTCAAGGAGTTCATTTACCTGTTGCGTAGTCCACCGATAACCTCTTTGGTAACTTGGCACAAAGAAGTTCATTCCCAGCAACTGGCGAATTGATTTTAAGTCTATATTGTTGTCTGCCATGATGTGGTTTTATTCTATTGCGAATTTACTAATAGTTTTTGAGGCCTCCAAAACAATGGTCTTTTATCGTAAGAAAAAAATTTTGAAAGTTTTTTCCGGCTACGCAGATAGGCTGCATTCGGGCTATCTAACTTTGCAGTGTCAAACAAAAGGAAGTATGGGTGAGCGGTCGTTATCGGCTTGCCGCTTTCGGAGAAAGAAACCAGCCCTCCGCTAAGGGGCCGAGCCTCCCAAAAGGCTCCGAAGTCGAATTGCAAATCGGCGAAGACCGCTAAAAATAAACTCAATCTGAGCCAATCTTTCTGCTTCCGCAAATACTGGGGTGTCGCATAGCGGCTATTGCAGGAGACTGGAGCTCCTTGAGCCGTATGGCGAAAAAATATCCCGTCTTCGGACATCGTAGGTTGGCTTCGCCCATCTCCTTGTGCCTCGGCATAGCTCAAGCGAGCTTGGCTCTGCTCTCGGCACTGCGTCGAGTCGAGTCCTACCGCCCCAACAAATATATGCTTCCGTAGCTCAGTGGATTAGAGCGTCACGCTACGAACGTGAGGGTCGCAAGTTCGAGTCTTGCCGGAAGTACCGAAATGAATAAAGGCTTTGACAATATGCCGTGTATCGGTTATGTCAAAGCCTTCTTTTTATGCGTCTTCAAGCAGAAGTTCAAGCTTATGTTTTACCTTTGATAAGACATCGCCGAGTTCATGGGCAGGCATGACTGTTTCAAATTGTCTCAACTTGTCGATAGCGTCGGAAATGAGGTCACACATTTTTGAATCCAACGGTGAGTTTGATATAGAGTAGTCCTCATCAGCGTATCTGTAGAACTTTCCTTCGTAAACCTCAATCGGTGCTTCGTAGCCGAGTTTATCAGACCGCATCACTTGTATGTCGGCTTGAACGGTTCTTACTGAAACACCCTCGTTATTCCTTCCATTTCATTCAAGGCATCGGAACAAGCCTCGACGAGATCATCCAGAGTCCACCGCCTGTATCTGTTTCTCAGACACCGGTCTATGGTTTTGTATCTTAGTAGTGCATTTTTGTTTACTGGCATGGCTGCGATAATAGTCTTCTTTGTTCATGATTGAATTGTTTTTGGGTGCCGTGCCGTGACAATAGGATAAGCCATAACAGGGCACAAAAAAAAGTCGGAAAGTGTTATGGACCTCCCGACTGTTTTATCCTGATTGTCTGTTGTTACGTTATGTCAACTCATACAGACCGCATTGGTATATCGTCGGAGCAATCCACCGGGCACACTTCGATAGACTCTATAACTGATGCAATAGAGACTGCTGTCGAACCTGCGATAGCTACGGCGAAGCATTGTGGACGATATGTTGAGTTGCGCTGTCTGCATTGACTCGTCATTTATTGAGTTTTATGGAAACTCGTCGATTTTCAATTGTTTTCGGTTTAGTATGCGCTCGAAAGCGAGTGCAATTACTTAATCGCGAGTGGAAACTTAGCGCATGTCGGCTTTAGCCGGTGCGCGATGCCGAAGGCAAAGTTATCCACCGCAATGTTACTTGATTTTCAGCAAATAGCCAAATGACTTCTGAAATCCGGGCGCAAAATTACTGTGCTGCTACGCAGTCTATTTGCGTACCCGAGTTTTTNATTCTATGCCGATGGCTTCTTGGATCAGATGCTTGGCGCGAGCTTCGACCATTGCATTCCACAGACGGGAGTCCTGAAGTTTGGACATGGGTATGTACTGTTGGAAACGTGAGAAGAACTCAAGCGGCTTCTCTATATTCCAGTTGGTGATGACTTCACCCCAGTTTACCTTGTCGGCAAACTTTTCGAGCAGACGCCAGTTGTTGTAGATGTCGTCACGGTTGGAGAGTGCCTTCCAATCCCACTTGGATGCAAACTTTTGAAGCGTTAACTCCGAGAGAAGGTTTTCCGGGCATGAACGGGAAAATTCATCCCAATGGATTTTGTTGGCAAACTTGTTTATGCCCTCGACCGTCCAGATGATATTCCTGTTGCCACTGACCTCTTCCCAGTCAAGTTTGTCGGCAAACTTCTCGATCATTGTCATGCTGAGGCTCCCGCTTTGAGAGACTTCTTTCCATGCCTCAGTTTCAAGAACTGAGTTAAGGAAATCATTACTTGTAATAGGTTCCATATCTTTTGATGTTTTTATTGTTTCTTTGCTTTGGCAAAGCGCTAAAGCGATTGTTCGATACAAAGGTAGAATGATGATGTATCAAAGTGCGATACAGGATTAAAAATTTTATCAATCCCTCCATTTTTCCATGTTGTGGTCAAGCCATCTCCATAGAATATGGAAAGCCTTATGGCGATATAACTTTCCGAGATATAACTCATGTAAGTCACCGCCATGATCCTGTTCGAATGTGTATCTATCGGCTGTCCATAAGTTTATGTGTTTACCTTTTATATCGGGCCAGTCCGTTTTTGCTATTTCCATGAGATTTATTGCAATCTTCATCCGGTTGACATCTTCCTGCCAACCGACATAACGTTGGACATATCGCCAATATCCGATATTGAATTCTAGTTTATTTTTAAGGATGCTCAGATTTGACGACCAACTTATAGCGGAATCTTCGCCTACGGTTTCGCGCCAATATTTACACTGCTCGTTGCTCCCGTCCGCAATAACTTCGCACCGAAAAACCTCTCCGACCCGGAAGCCCAAAGCAGTTTAATCAGGAAAAATTTCAAGTTTTTACGAAAACGACATGAATTGACGTTTTCGTGTTGTAATTTTGCGTTATGAATCAGAACATGGGGCGGTTAATCCGCTATATACTCATCATCCACAAACTGTCCGGTCCGGAAAAATATGTGCCGGTTGACAGCTTGATTTCATACCTGAATCTCCAGATGGAAATTCGGGGATATGAAATCGGTATCAGCCAACGTACATTACAGAGGGATATGAAGGACATCTTGTCAATGTTCGAGTTAGAAATAAAAAACTATCGGGGACATGGCTATTACATAGCAGAGAGACCGATAGATAATGATGTGAGATACGAGGAGCTTCTGACAAACTTTGATTTGCTCACTTCTCTTAATCAAGAATCTCAGACCGCCGGATTTATAATTCCTGAGCATCATCGACCGAAAGGGAACGACAGTATTCCAATTTTGATCAAGGCGATAAAAGATTGCTCGGTATTAAAATTCGATTATAGGCTGGTAAGGAAAGACGATAAGGTTATATCAAAGACTGTCAAGCCCCATTTTCTTAAAGAGTCCCTTGGCTTATGGTATCTTCTTGCCCTCGATGAAAACAACAATCTAAGACTGTATGCCATCGACCGTATAAGTAATATCCTCATTTTGGATGAATGCTTCAAACGCGATGACTCAATAGATCCTGACAATTTATTCCGGCATAGCTATGGAATATGGGATGACCCAAATATTCCGATTGAAGAGGTGGAACTGTCGTATTCTCCTCTTGACGGCAAATTCATCAAGACCATGCCGTTGCATAGTTCTCAGGAAATTCTTGTGGATAACGATGAAGAGTTCCGAATACGACTGCATATCCGTATTACCAACGACTTTGTAATGGCATTGCTGGCGAGAAGCACTTCATTGACGGTAATTCGCCCGCTGTCACTACTTAAGCGGATAAATGAAATATACAGAAACGCCTTAAAGAGAAATGAGTTATGAGAAGTATGCGAGATTTGATACATGATGCGATATATCCCAACACAAGGGTCTATCATGATGCAAATGGAAATTACAGAGGTTCAAGTACGGATGTCACACCATTTTTGACACTCCTTGGCCGTTGTTGGGGCTGGATGGTATGGCTATATCTTGTCCTGATACCATTGCTGGCACCGGTATATTTCATATTCGCACACTGGTTCTGCCGGAAATATGACGCAGCGTTTATGGCATCGGATCCAGTAGGCTGGCCGGTGGAAAAGAAATCAATTTTGAAGAATCATAGAAACATCCTAATAGGATGGATTATCTTCATGGTTTATGGCTACTGTATCGATTGGGGGCAGAATGACTTGCCATACAAATATACGCAGCCATCTCAGCACTGGAAAGAAGCCACTTATGACCCTGACACCTATGTAGACCCCTACAAACAATACAAAGAAAACAATATAAGATAACGATATGGCAACACGCAATTCAAAAACATCATTTACTGGCGAGGAACTTACACGGATTATCTCGCTTGTACGTCAGCTTGAAATGGCTGATTCTTCAAAACAAAAAGGAATAAGGAACAAACTTCGTAACATTGGACTGTATTGGTCCGAAGTCGCCCCGGGTATGTCTTACACGGTTGAAAATCTCCGTCTGTTGTTCGAGAAAGGAACGCTGAAACTTTATGAACAAGGGCAATCAGATTCCTCCGCCTACAATCAGGCTGATGTCTTGTCCGACCAATCGAAACCACTATCCGATGGAGCTATGGCTTCCGAAATCATCCCTGCGGACAAACATGGGTCGAGAAGCAATTCCGATGAGCACTATGTTATCGACCTCTGCGATGAAATTCTGGGGCAGACTGCAAGCCGTCAGCATCGGTTCGACTTCCTTAGGGGCGACAGCGGGAAGACTCTTCCGGTGGACGCTTATTACTCGTTTCTAAAACTCGTGATAGAATATCATGAATCGCAGCATACCGAATCCACACCGTTCTTTGATAAGAAACAAACGGTAAGCGGCGTTTCGCGTGGCGAGCAGCGACAGAAATATGACCAGCTAAGACAGGAGGTGTTGCCCAAACATGGAATTAATGTAGTGGTTATTCCATACACCGCTTTTGGATCGACCAAGAAGATTGTCAGGAATCCGCAGTCAGACAAACTTACGATTATGCGTATCCTCAAAGAAAATGGCATTGATCTTTGATAGTCATATCTGGCTTAATACAGAGAAACATGGTTGACAACAATGTACAAAACATCCATGCACACTAAATAACGGCAAATCTTCAAATGATTTGCCGTTATTTAGTTAATTTTGCATTTGATATACAAAGACTCCAATGACAGAGACGCGCACAGCCATACTCACGTTTGCCGAGAATCGGGACAGCTTCCGGTTCGCCGAACTGTTGTCGTATCTCAACGGACTTTTTGAGATTTCAAAGGTCACGCTATCCTGGTATCTCCGGGAAATGGTAAAGACAACATTATTTTCAAACTTGGCCGAGGCATATATACGGCTCACAAGGTGCATACATCGGAATACACGCCACGCCTGAGGACCAAAGCTGTGAAAGTCGGCAAAATTATCGCCCGCAAGTTTCCATTTGTCTCTATCAGCGTACTTGACGGCCAGGTCTTTGCTGATTTCCAGCATCATATTTCCTCAAATAATGTAATATATGTGGAAGTGGACCGCGATGCCATGGAGTCAGTCTTTCATACCCTGAAACAGGAAGGATATTCCGCATATCTCAATCCGTCGAAAGATTTTGTATATGACAACATCGACTTCTCGAAGGAGGCTGTGATTGTGAAGCCTTTGATTTCCGAATCTCCGTTTGTCGACTTCAAGGGCTTTGGAGCTGGCGATTTGTGAGGCTGTGCAGGAACGCATAGACATCGACCCTGATGTTGCCGAATGCTATCTACGCATCATCCCGGACAAATGGCTTGTCCAAGTGATGTATATCGAGGAAAGCAATCTGACCGCACCCAACCGCGATGTCGCTCTACTCAACCTCATGTACGACCTCAAAGACTCCTACGGCGACAATGAAATCTGGATGCTCAACGATGAAGCCATCCATGACCTGGCACAGTCTTATGGAGAAATGATAGAAATTGACATTTGCATGAATTAAGTGCAATCAATTAGCATTAATTAACATTGGAGTGCAAGAATCCTGCACCCTTGACTGCTAATTTTGCGGTCAAACAATAAATCATAGATCATCAAATTATCAAATTTACTTCGATATGGCAATTATAATCATGTTACTGGTTCTTCCATGCTGGCTTNCGCAAGCTCTCAAAGATGGAGGAGATGTTTAGTAGTGATTTCAGAAATAAGCCTTTACGCACGATTTTTAAGGCTTATGGCACCGCTTATCTCCGAAATTTTTGTTAATTTTGCATTTGAAGAACGAATATATCTGAAAATGACCTCATCGACTCACAGTCGCTTTGCCTCGGCAAGGAATAACTACTGACAAAGGCATCTGGCGAGAACCGCAAACTTTGAGAATATCCTTGTGGTCATTACGGGCTTTGGTCAGCCTTCAGATGCTACGCTGGGGTTCTCTGTTTTATATATGGAAATTATAAACAACATAGACAAGACGCTGAAAGACGATATGATTGTCACCTTGCGCTCCGACTCCAAGGTGGCCATAGCCGCGTCATGCTTTTCCATATATGCTTTCCAGGAATTGAAGGAGCAGCTATCGGATATTTCCGAGCTGCGCTTCATCTTCACTTCACCCTCGTTTGTTACCGAACGTGCTGATAAACAGAAAAGGGAGTTCTACATACCACGTCTCAACCGAGAACGCGACTTATATGGCTCTGAGTTTGAAATCAAGCTCAGAAATGAGCTGTCGCTTAAAGCCGTCGCCAAAGAATGCGCCGAGTGGATTCGCCGCAAAGTTTGTTTCAAGTCCAACAGAACCCATGCAGGCATTCCACTCATGACCGTAATCGACGATACTGTATATACCGGTGCCGACGGCTTTACTTGTGTTGAGCTTGGCACTGAGCGCGGAAATGCCCTCGCGACGGCAATCACTAAAATGGAAGCACCGCTTTCTCAGCAGTTTCTCCAGATATTCAATCAGATCTGGAACGATTCGGCGCAGATGCAGACCGTGACTGAACAGGTGCTTGACAATATCACAAATGCCTATAAAGAGAATGCTCCGGAGTTTATCTACTTCGTGACGCTTTACAATATCTTCAATGAGTTCCTTGAAGACATTTCCGAGGATGTGCTTCCCAACGAGGCGACAGGATTCAAGCAGTCTGTCATATGGAACAAGCTTTATAATTTCCAGAAAGATGCGGCTCTCGCCATCATAAACAAACTGGAAAAGTACAACGGCTGCATTCTTGCCGATTCCGTCGGTCTTGGCAAGACATTCACCGCACTGTCGGTGATAAAGTACTACCAGTCGCGCAACAAGAGTATTCTTGTACTATGTCCCAAGAAACTTTATGACAACTGGAACACGTTCAAGAGTCCGTATGAGAACAATCCGCTGGTTGCAGACCGTTTCAACTACCACGTCCTATACCATTCAGACCTTTCCCGTAGAGGTGGAATGTCAAACGGCTATGATCTTGACCGGATAAGCTGGGGCAATTTCGATCTTGTAGTCATTGACGAGAGCCATAACTTCCGCAACGGCGGCAAGATTACCACAGACGAGAATGATGAGAATCCTCGCGAGAACCGTTATCTTCAGTTGTTGAACCGTGTTATCAGATCCGGGGTAAAGACCAAGGTTCTGATGCTTTCCGCCACTCCGGTCAATAATCGTTTCAACGACTTGAAGAACCAGCTCGCACTTGCATACGAGGGTGAGGCCGATGTGATCAATTCATTGCTCAACACAACATCGACTATCGATGACATTTTCCGTCAGGCTCAGGGCGCGTTCAATAAATGGTCAGCATTGCCCGACAATGAGCGGACCACCAAGGCATTGCTCGATTCTTTGAGTTTTGATTTCTTCGAGGTGCTCGACAGTGTGACCATAGCACGTTCAAGAAAGCATATCGAGCAATATTATGATACCTCAGACATCGGAACATTTCCTGAACGGTTGGCTCCTATATCCCGCCGGCCCGATTTGACCGACTTGAATACGGCAATCAACTACAACGATATTTTCCAGACCGTCAGTGAGCTGAACCTTGCGATATATACCCCTTCGGACTTTATTCTTCCGAGTATGAGGGACAAGTATTCAAAAGGCGATGGTGATACTTTTTCCAACCTATCACGCGCAGGTCGTGAGCGGGGAATACGCCGCCTGATGAGTATCAATCTCCTAAAGCGTCTGGAAAGTTCCGTCAATTCGTTCCGTCTCACATTGTCGAGGATTGAAAAACTGATCTCCGAAACAGTTAATGCCATCGACAATATCCATTCGCAAGATGCGCAGGTAGACGATTTTGACTTTGAGGGAGGACTGGACTTCGACGAACAGAACGACAGTGTTTTCATCGGAGGCAAGAAAACCAAGATTGACTTGCGCGACATGGATTATATCCAGTGGCGAGACTATCTGCAGCAAGACCTTGATTCGCTGCGTCTGCTTCTTTTCATGCTTGCAGACATCACTCCCGAGCATGACTCCAAACTGCAACAGCTTATAGCCGACCTTTGGAATAAGTTCGTACATCCGATAAACGGAGAAAATAAAAAGGTAATAATATTCACTGCTTTCTCTGATACAGCACAATATCTATATGAGCACCTTGCTCCGGCAATTCTTGAACGGCATGGACTCCACACCGCGCTCGTTACAGGTGACATCGAAGCTAAAACCACATTGCGCACAAGAAATCGAGGGAGGGAAACGGCCCCCGACTTCAACAAGGTGTTGACGCTCTTCTCACCGGTTTCCAAAGAACGAAAGACGCTCTATCCGGAGATAACGGAAGAAATAGATGTGTTGATTGCCACAGACTGTATTTCCGAGGGGCAGAACCTCCAGGACTGCGACTATCTCATCAACTATGATATACATTGGAATCCGGTACGAATAATTCAACGCTTCGGACGTATTGACCGCATAGGCTCGCGCAACGAGCGTATTCAGCTTGTCAATTACTGGCCGAATATGGACCTTGACGATTATATCAATCTCAAAGGTCGCGTTGAAGCGCGTATGAAAGTGTCGGTTATGACCGCCACAGGCGATGATAACCCTCTTTCAAACGAGGAAAAGGGAGACCTTGAATATCGCCGCAAGCAGCTTGAACGCCTCCAGTCGGAGGTCGTTGACCTCGAAGAAATGAACTCCGGCGTGTCAATCATGGACTTGGGCTTAAACGAATTTAGGCTCGACTTGCTCGAATATATCAACCAGGGGCATGACATCGAGCATACGCCGCACGGTCTCCACGCTATTGTACAGGCGACTGCCGACACCCCTCCGGGGGTCGTGTTCGTCTTAAAAAACCGAAACAATTCCGTGAATATAGACCGCAAGAACAGACTGCATCCGTTCTATATGGTTTATGTAGTGAAAAGTGAGGAGATATTAGATAGTAGTGGGGCGATTGCAAAATCTAATACCTATAATCTACAATCTAATATCTACATCAACCACCTTGAACCCAAAGACCTGCTCGACCGCTTGCGTATGCTCTGCAAAGGTAAGTCAGAGCCTATCATGGAATTGTGTCGCAAGTTCAACGGTGAAACTCGCGACGGTCAGCGCATGGGTACTTATTCCCGGCTTCTTGGCGATGCCATCGCCTCGATTGTCAAGGTCAAAGAGCAAAGCGACCTTTTCTCTTTCTTTGAGGGAGACCCCAACGCACTTTTCGGCAACGAAGTCCGTGGTCTCGATGATTTTGAACTAATCTGTTTTTTAGTTATTAGATGATAGATATTAGATATTAGATATTAGAGATTAGATTATGGCACGAGATAGTGTGACATTGGATAAAAGCAAGAATTTCGCAATTCGAGTTGTGAAACTCTATCAGTACCTTAATACTGAAAAAAAGGAGTTTGTGCTGTCAAAGCAGATGCTAAGAAGTGGTACTTCCATTGGAGCTAATCTATCATAGGCCATTTATGGAATATCTGAAAAAGATTTCCTATCTAAAGTTTATATCTCGTTAAAAGAATGCGCTGAAACGAAATATTGGCTTGAATTGCTATTCAAAACCGATTATCTGACTAAATCTCAATATGATTCAATTGATGCGGACTGTACTGAACTTATCAAATTGCTCACAGCAATAGCAAAGACAATGTCAACAAAACTAAAATCTAATCTCTAATAACTAATATCTATAACATATGTTCGGACTACCGCAATCAACAGAAGTAAACTGCCCGATGCCTAAGGCTCAACTTTATAAAAAGTTTGAGCTGAAACAGGCACAGCGCGACGTTTTCGACGCGGACATCGCCCGTATGGAAATAGTTAACTTCATTGCGCCGCAATCTTTGCCGGGTATTGCCGAGGGCACGGAGGTAAAGGCTGTTTTTGTGGTCGATGTGGAGCTGAAACGCTCTGACTACGACACCAAAAACATTATCCTTATCTCTAAACTCATTCCGCATCGCATAATCTTTGCTCTATGTCATGAAGATAAGGTGCAGCTTGCGGTGTATCACACGAAGCTCTTTACCGCACCGTGGCAGTCGGTTGATGATACCAAACTATCGCTATCGGGCTTAAACCTTGATGTCGTTTGGCAGAATATCGTTGCTTTTATCGGTGGATTGGATGTTGCCGAGGGCAACTCTCTCACCGAACAAATCCGCGTTGACGAGGAACGCACGAGGCTCATGCGTCAGATTGAATCGTTGGAACGCCAAATGCGATCCACCTCTCAACCTCGCCGTCAACGCGAACTCTATTCTGAAATAAAAAAGCTGAAAGGAGGTCTCAATGGATAATAATAGACTTGAATCCATTAGTGTTTCGGCAGTTAATACCTACTTCAGCCGGAACGGATATGTTGTTCCGCATACAAGCGAGCAAGATAAAACTCCATTATGGGATGGTCAACTTTTTATTTATAAAAAGCGTGACGAATTTTCTAACGAGACCTTTAATTGTCAGATACCTGTTCAAATTAAATCCTCGTATCATAATGGTGGTAAATTCCCTAACCGTACAACTCATTCTGTACAGCTTACGGATTTGAGGAACTATTTGGAAGACGGAGGCCTTGTCTATTATAAGGTGCTGATTTCAGATGACAAGGAACAAATATATTGTGCCTTTCTCAATAAACTCGAACTTAAAAGGGCTATCGAAGCTGCCAAAGGAAATTCATCGAGAACTATTGAATTAAGAAAAATGCCGTCTGATTATCAAGAAGTTCTCAAAGAGTTTTTTCGCATTCATATTCAGCGAAACAACCCTATAATGGATGTCAATGATATGCCGGCTAAAATGAATGCAGTCCTTGCTCCGGCTTTTGAAGGTGAGATAACAAGTCTACCATATCTTGCCACACATCCTATCGACTTTTTAATTAAAACATCAGATAATCAAAAGTTCTATCCATCTACTGGACCAGTATCTTTACATTATTCTGATGTTATAAGGAAACCGGTCTCTGTACACAACGAAACCTACTATGATTCATTTGAAATACTGTATGACACAGACGGTATCCATTTTACTGTTGACGATATTCTTACGGTCATTCGTCCCTATAAGACAACAACTGAAGATGGCTCACCTGCTAAAGGTCATTTCCAAATAAATGTCAAACCCCGACTACTCTCCAAGTATCTACAAGGACTTCGATTTGTGTTATCTTTAGGCGAGCATAAGGAGATTTCGTTTGGTGAACTACATCAAGATTTACCTGAGCTTAATCCAATGGATTCGTTCTTTTCGGATAGCAGAACCAATTTAGCGCATTGGACTAAAGTTCAGGAAACTCTGACTCTTCTTGGAGTATCGGATGAATTTGATATTGAAAATTTATCTGACGATGAGTTACATTATCTTAATATCTTGGTAAAAGGTATTTATGATAAGAAACCCATATCAGTAAAATTTAATGGACAGGGACTCCTTAACTCCAAGTATTCTAATTTATACATTGCTGTTGTTGTAAGCAAGAATGATGATGGTACATATCAATTTCTTAACATCTACGACCCGAATATTACTATATCGTATCGTATAGATGAAAAGCAACGTCAAATAACATCCATTTTTTCAATGTTATTTGAGCAAGAAATATTGCCTTCCAATATTATTTGGGACAAAGTGCTTCCTTTCTACAAGAAATATCAAAAAGTTTAGTAGATGACAAAAATTAAATTTATGCTGTTAAACACTTAATTTTCAGTCGATTAAATTTGTAAAAGTCCCTGA
>NZ_CAJMXD010000033.1:0-14242 GCF_905219685.1 Barnesiella sp. CU968 | reverse complement strand
GGGTGGTGCTACCTTCCAGGTTCCTACTGAGATCCGCGCTGACCGCAAGGAATCCATATCAATGAAAAATCTCATTATCTTCGCCCGCAAACGCGGCGGCAAGACGATGGCTGACAAGCTCGCGGCAGAGATCGTAGACGCTTTCAACGACCAGGGTGGCGCATATAAGAGAAAAGAGGATATGCACCGCATGGCAGAGGCTAACCGCGCGTTCGCACATTTCAGATTTTAATATTGAGATAAGAGAAAATGGCAAAACACGACGATCTTAGATTAACCCGCAATATCGGCATCATGGCTCACATCGATGCCGGAAAAACCACCACTTCGGAGCGTATCCTCTTCTATACCGGTCTTACTCACAAGATCGGTGAGGTTCACGATGGCGCTGCCACCATGGACTGGATGGAGCAGGAGCAGGAGCGTGGTATCACAATTACTTCCGCCGCTACCACCACTTTCTGGAAATATAACGACGACAAGTTTAAAATCAACCTGATTGACACCCCCGGACACGTTGACTTCACTGTAGAGGTTGAGCGTTCGCTCCGCGTGCTTGACGGTGCTGTCGCTGCATTCTGTGCGGTAGGCGGTGTTGAGCCTCAGAGTGAGACTGTGTGGCGTCAGGCTGACAAATATAACGTTCCCCGTATCGGTTATGTAAACAAGATGGACCGCTCTGGCGCAAACTTCTTCGAGGTTGTTCGTCAGGTGAAGGAGGTGCTCGGCGCAACTCCGCTTCCCATCCAGATTCCTATCGGTGCGGAGGAGACTTTCAAAGGCGTTGTTGACCTTGTGACTATGAAGGCTATCTTCTGGCACGACGAGACAATGGGTGCTGAATACAGCGTTGAGGAAATACCCGCCAATCTTCAGGCAGAGGCTGAGGAGTATCGCGACAAAATGCTTGAGACTCTCGCCGAACTTGACGAGAATCTGATGGAAAAATACTTCGACGATCCCTCGACTATCACTGAAGACGAGATCCGCGTCGCTATCCGCAAAGGCACACTTTCGATGGCAATCAACCCGATGATCTGCGGTTCTTCATTCAAGAACAAGGGTGTTCAGACTCTTCTTGACGCTGTCTGCGCTTATCTTCCCTCGCCGCTTGACGCAGGTGCTGTGGAAGGTACTGTTCCCGGTTCTCCCGATGAGGTCGAGACCCGCGAGCCGAACCCTGAGGCTCCTATGGCGGCACTCGCGTTCAAGATTGCAACCGACCCCTATGTGGGACGTCTCTGCTTCTTCCGTGTGTATTCAGGCGAGATACCAGCCGGAAGCTACGTGCTTAACAGCCGTTCAGGCAAGAAAGAGCGTATCTCCCGTCTGTTCCAGATGCACTCCAACAAGCAGAATCCCAAGGAGGTAATCGGCTGTGGCGATATAGGCGCAGGTGTCGGTTTCAAGGATATCCGCACCGGTGACACTCTCTGCGACGAAAATCATCCTATCGTGCTTGAGGCTATGGAATTCCCGGATCCTGTGATCGGTATCGCCGTAGAGCCCAAGACTCAGAAGGACCTTGACAAACTTGGCGTAGGTCTTCAGAAACTCGCAGAGGAGGATCCCACATTCCGCGTAGAGACAAACGAGGAGACCGGTCAGACCGTCATCAGCGGTATGGGTGAGCTTCACCTTGACATCATCATCGACCGTCTGCGTCGTGAGTTCAAGGTAGAGTGTAACCAGGGTCGTCCTCAGGTTACATACAAAGAGGCTATCACCAAGCCTGTCGAGCTTCGTGAGGTATTCAAGAAACAGACCGGTGGTCGCGGTAAGTTCGCCGATATCATCGTGCGTATCGAGCCTGCTGACGATGATTTCGAGGGCAGCCTCCAGTTCATCGACGAGGTTAAGGGTGGTAACGTGCCTAAGGAATACATCCCTTCTGTGCAGAAAGGTTTCCAGACTGCAATGAAGAACGGTGTTCTCGCAGGTTATCCGGTAGAGCGTCTTAAAGTGACACTTCTCGACGGTAGCTTCCACCCGGTTGACTCCGATCAGCTTTCATTCGAGCTTTGCGCTATCCAGGCGTTCAAGAAAGGTTCTGAGAAGGCAGGTCCGGTTCTTATGGAGCCGATCATGAAGATCGAAGTGGTTACTCCCGAGGAGTCTATGGGTGATGTGATCGGTGACCTCAACAAGCGTCGCGGTCAGGTAGAAGGTATGGAGACAAGCCGTAGCGGCGCACGTATCGTGAAAGCCAAGGCTCCTCTTGCGGAGATGTTCGGTTATGTTACAGCTTTGCGTACCATCACTTCCGGTCGTGCCACTTCAACCATGTCCTTCAGCCACTATGCGGAAGTCAGCAATTCAATCGCGAAGAACGTTCTGACAGAATGTCAGGGCCGTGTAGACTTACTTAAATAAAATAGTCATAACAACAATATGAGCCAAAAAATCAGAATCAAACTTAAATCTTACGATCACAATCTCGTTGACAAGTCTGCGGAGAAGATCGTAAAGACGGTCAAAGCGACCGGCGCAGTTGTGAGCGGCCCGATTCCATTGCCCACACACAAGCGTATCTTCACCGTGAACCGCTCTACTTTCGTAAACAAGAAGAGCCGTGAGCAGTTCCAGCTTTCATCATATCAGCGACTGATCGACATCTATTCGAGCACATCGAAGACTGTTGACGCCCTGATGAAACTTGAGCTTCCCAGCGGAGTTGACGTATCGATTAAAGTTTAATAAAGAGATAAAACAAATAATATGAGCGGTCCGGTCTTCGGAAACACCGTGGACCGGACCGATTCAAAGACCACAAATAGTAAAAAGAAATGCCAGGATTATTAGGAAAGAAAATCGGAATGACATCCGTTTTCAGTGCCGACGGAAGAAACATTCCGTGCACTGTTATCGAAGTAGGTCCTTGTGTGGTTACCCAAGTCAAGACTTTGGAGAAGGACGGTTACGAGGCAGTTCAGGTAGGTTTTGTCGATAAGAAAGACAAACACACTACCAAGCCCGAAGCCGGACACTTCAAGAAAGCCGGGGTGACACCCAAGCGTCACTTGGCCGAGTTCAAGTCGTTTGAGACCCTTCCGGGTCTGGGCGAAACGCTGACTGTGGATCTTTTCCAGGAGGGAGGTTTTGTCGATGTTGTCGGCACTTCCAAAGGTAAAGGTTTCCAGGGTGTAGTTAAACGCCACGGATTTGGCGGCGTAGGCCAGAGCACACACGGTCAGCACAACCGTCTCCGCGCACCGGGTTCAATCGGCGCATGCTCTTACCCTGCAAAGGTGTTCAAGGGATTGCGTATGGCTGGACATATGGGTAACGAGCGTGTCACTGTTCAAAATCTTCAGGTGATCAAAGTGCTTCCCGAGCACAATTTGTTAATGATTAAGGGTTCCGTGCCGGGGCCTAAAGGTTCAATCGTTTTAGTTGAGAAATAATGGAAGTAGCAGTTTATAACATCAAAGGAGAGGACACCGGACGTAAAGTTACGCTCAACGATGAGGTGTTTTCACGCGATCTGAGCGAGGGTAACGCCGAGCACACTATCTATCTCGACATCAAACAGTATTTGGGCAACCAGCGCCAGGGCACGCATAAGAGCAAGGAGCGCAGTGAGGTGTCGGGTTCGACACGCAAGCTGGGTCGTCAGAAAGGTGGCGGCGGCGCGCGTCGCGGTGATATCAACTCTCCGCTTCTTCGTGGCGGCGGCACTGTGTTCGGTCCGCGTCCCCGCGATTACCGCACCAAACTCAATAAGAAAGTGAAGGCTCTTGCCCGTCGCATAGCTCTTACTTCAAGCGTCAATGACAAGAAGATTTTCGTTATCGAGAACTTCTCGTTCGATGCTCCGAAAACAAAGAGCTATATGAACATAGCAAAAGGATTCAAGCTTGAAGACAAGAAAGTTCTTCTGGTCATGGCAGGTGTAGATGAGAACGTGCTTCTTTCAGTTCGCAACGTTCCCAACGCGCTTATGGCTCAGGCAGTGGATCTCAATGCGTTCACACTTCTCAACACGGATGCAATCCTTGTTACTGAAGACAGCGTTGCAATTTTGAATGAATTTTAATCTTAGGAGAAATAAGAATGGATATACAGATCAAACCGATCGTTACGGAAAAGGCTACAGCCTATAGCGAAAAGGAGAATTGCTACACTTTCGCCGTTTCTCCCGAGGCTAACAAATTCCAGATCAAAGACATCGTAGAGAAACTCTACAATGTTCGCGTGGAGAGAGTAAACACAGCGAGCTACGCCGGCAAGCGCAAACAGCGTTACACCAAGAGCGGGCTCATCCGCGGTCAGCGTCCGGCTTTCAAGAAAGCATACGTGACAGTTGCCGAAGGACAGAAGATTGACTATTATAGCAATATTTAAAAAGTAATGGCAGTAAGAAAATTCAAGCCCACTACGCCTGGGCAAAGACACAAGGTTATTGGTGTGTTCAAAGGAACAATCACTGCTACCACACCAGAAAAATCTCTTACAGTCGGTAAGCGCTCCACCGGTGGCCGCAACTCTTCAGGTCACCTTTCAACACGATATCGTGGAGGCGGCCATAAGAGAAAATTGCGTCTCATCGACTTCAAGAGAACAAACGATGGCGTACCCGCAACGGTAAAGAGCATCGAGTATGATCCCAACCGCTCGGCACGCATCGCCCTCCTTTATTATCAAGACGGTTCCAAGGCTTACATCATCGCCCCCAACGGGCTTGAGGTAGGTCAGACAGTGATGAGCGGAGCTGATGTAGCTCCCGAGGTAGGCAACACGCTTCCTCTGTCAGCCATCCCTGTTGGTACCCTGATCCATTGTATCGAGCTTCGTCCCGGCCAGGGCGCGTCCATGGCACGTTCCGCCGGAACATTCGCACAGCTCACATCACGCGAAGGTGATTACGCAATTATCAAATTGCCTTCTGGAGAAACAAGAAAAGTGCTTCTGACATGTCGCGCTACCGTGGGTGTTGTCGGCAACTCCGACCACGCTCTCGAGCAGAGCGGAAAGGCAGGTCGTTCACGCTGGCTCGGTCGTCGCCCCCACAACCGTGGTGTGGTTATGAACCCTGTCGATCACCCGATGGGTGGTGGTGAAGGCCGTCAGAGCGGTGGACACCCCCGTTCACGCACAGGTCTTTATGCAAAGGGCTTGAAGACCCGTTCGCCGAAGAAGCATTCTTCGAAGTATATAATTGAAAGAAGGAAAAAATAATTGATTAATTGAGACAAGTATGAGTCGTTCGCTTAAAAAAGGACCATTTATCAGCGTTAAGCTCGAGAAGAAAGTGGCAGCCATGGAGGAAAGCGGCAAGAAAAACGTCATCAAGACGTGGAGCCGTGCGTCCATGATCTCTCCTGACTTTGTAGGCCACACTTTTGCGGTGCATAACGGAAATAAATTCATACCGGTATACGTGACCGAGAACATGGTAGGTCACAAACTGGGAGAATTTGCCCCCACCCGCACATTCCGCGGCCACGCAGGCAACAAGAAAAAATAATGGCCCGAATCATTAATTCAGATAAAAAAAGAATAACATACAATGGGTTTAAGAAAAAGACAATCAGCCGAGGCTATCAAGGAGGCACGCAAGAGCGAATATTTCGCTAAGCTTCACAATGTGCCCAGCTCTCCGCGCAAGATGCGCCTTGTGGTCGATATGATTCGTGGCCAGGAGGCTTTCAAGGCTCTCGGAATTTTGAAATTTTCCAATAAAGAGGCTTCCCGCAAGGTTGAGAAGCTGCTCCGTTCGGCAATCGCCAACTGGGAACAGAAGAATGAACGCAAGGCAGAGGCAGGCGAGCTTTTCGTGAAAACAGTTTTCGTAGACTGCGCTCCGATGCTCAAACGTCTCCGTCCCGCACCCCAGGGCCGCGGATACCGCATCCGCAAGCGCTCTAATCACGTGACATTGTTCGTGGACACAATTAATAACGAAAAAGCTTAATTTGCAAAGATGGGACAGAAAGTTAATCCAATCAGCAACCGTCTTGGAGTAATCCGCGGTTGGGACTCGAACTGGTATGGTGGAAAGAAATACGGCGACACCCTTCTTGAGGACTCGAAGATCCGTAAATATCTCCACACTCGTCTTGCAAAGGCAAGCGTGTCCAGAATAATTATTGAGCGTACCCTTAAAATGGCGACTGTGACAATCTGCACATCTCGTCCGGGTATGATTATCGGTAAAGGCGGCAAGGATGTGGACGCCCTCAAGGAGGAGCTGAAGAAGCTCACCGACAAGGAGGTTCAGATCAATATTCACGAAATCAAACGTCCTGAACTGGACGCTGAGATCGTTGCATCGAACATCGCCCGCCAGATCGAGAACAAAGTGGCTTACCGTCGTGCAGTCAAAATGGCAGTTGCCTCGACTATGCGTATGGGTGCCGAGGGTATCAAGGTTCAGGTTTCCGGTCGTCTCAACGGCGCCGAGATGGCTCGCTCCGAGATGTTCAAGGAAGGCCGCACACCGCTTCACACACTCCGTGCCGATATTGACTATGCTTTGGTAGAGGCTCTTACCAAAGTCGGCATCATCGGCATCAAGGTATGGATCTGCCGCGGCGAGATCTATGGCAAGAAGGAGCTTACTCCCACTTATGCCATCGGTCAGAAAGAGACAGGTCGTCCTCAGGGTGGTGGTCGCAAAGGTGGTTTCCGCAACAAGAAAAACAACAACCGATAATAAAGCTCAATAAACATGTTACAACCTAAGAAAACGAGATACCGCCGTTCACAGAAAGGCCGTATGAAAGGTGAGGCCCAGCGTGGCAACCAGCTTGCATTCGGTTCGTTCGGCATCAAGACACTCGACTCTAAATGGATCACCGGCCGTCAGATCGAGGCAGCCCGTATCGCCGTGACGCGTTACATGCAGCGTCAGGGACAGATCTGGATCCGCATATTCCCGGATAAACCCATCACTAAAAAGCCTGCTGAGGTCCGAATGGGTAAAGGTAAAGGTAATCCCGAGGGATTCGTTGCGCCTGTGACTCCGGGACGTATCCTGATAGAAGTAGAGGGCGTTCCTTACGATGTAGCCAAAGAGGCACTTCGTCTTGCCGCCCAGAAGCTTCCTGTGATCACCAAGTTTGTGGTTCGCCGCGACTATGATCCCTCACAGAATGTCTAAGTAAATTTGTTGGAACTCTGTCTTCAGTTATGCCTGAAGGCAGAGTTTTGACAATATATTGCGATAAAATTTGATAAAAATTTTTATAATCGCAATATTTTCAGTATCTTTGCGGTCGAATTTGGATTTTTTGCAAGTTTTGAAGGTTGCATGTGGTGTCATGCGCCTCCATCTGCTTGCAAATTTAATCGTGAATATCACTCCGTGGATTTACTGAATCCGGAGACACTCAGGACTAATCTAAACAATTAGATAAATAAATAATGAAAAAGGAAGAAATCAAGGAATTAAGCATTCAGGAGCTGACAGCCCAGATAGAGGCTGCAGAGAAGGCTTATCGTGAATTGAAAGTAGCGCACGCGATATCTCCCGTAGACAATCCCGCAAAGATCACCAAGGATCGTCGCGAGATTGCCCGCTTGAAGACAGTGTTGCGCCAGAAGGAAATCGCCGCCGCCAAGGAGGCTGCTTCTGAAGTAAAGTAATCCCCGTAAAGTATTTTACAAATGGAAGAGAAAAGAAATTTGAGAAAAGAGAGAGTCGGGGTTGTTTCGAGCAACAAATGTGATAAGACTATCACAGTTGAAATCAAGTGGAAAGAGAAACACCCGATTTACGGCAAATTTGTCAACAAGACAAAGAAGTATCACGCTCACGATGAAAACAACGAGTGCTCGATAGGCGACACAGTCCGTCTGATGGAGACCCGTCCGTTGAGTAAGACAAAGAGATGGAGACTGGTAGAAATCATCGAAAAAGTTAAGTAATCATGATCCAGACAGAATCCCGATTGACAGTAGCGGACAACAGTGGAGCAAAAGAGGCTCTCTGTATCCATGTGCTTGGCGGTACAGGCCGTCGTTATGCCAGCGTAGGCGACATCATCGTTGTGACAGTGAAGAGCACCATCCCCTCATCCGATGTGAAGAAGGGTACCGTATCGAAGGCTGTTGTGGTTCGCACGAAGAAGGAAATCCGCCGTCCGGACGGAAGTTATATCCGTTTCGACGACAATGCCTGTGTGCTTCTTAACAACGCCGGCGAGATCCGCGGCACACGTATCTTTGGCCCAGTAGCCCGTGAGTTGCGTGCCACTAACATGAAAATCGTGTCATTGGCACCTGAAGTACTTTAACCGTCTTAAACCGTAAAAGAAATGGCAAAATTGCATATAAAGAAGGGTGACACAGTCTATGTCAATGCCGGTGACGACAAAGGCAAGACAGGACGTGTGCTCCGAGTGCTGGTTGACAAAAACCGCGCCGTTGTGGAGGGTGTCAACATAGTGTCAAAGAGCACCAAACCCAACGCCAAATATCCGCAGGGTGGCATTGTGAAAATGGAAGCCCCCGTGCATATTTCGAATTTGAATGTGTTAGATCCCAAATCCGGCAAGCCGACCCGTATCGGTCGCCGTCTCAATGACGCCGGCAAGTTGGTACGTTATTCAAAAAAATCAGGAGAGGAGATTAAGTAATGAGCACAACTCTTAGCAAAGACTATAAGGAAAGAATAGTTCCGGAGCTCACGGAGGAATTCAAATATACTACCGTGATGCAGGTTCCCCGCCTGGAAAAGATCGTTATCAACCAGGGACTCGGTGCGGCAACGCAGGACAAGAAACTGATCGAGACAGCAATCAACGAGCTTACAGCCATAACAGGTCAGAAAGCGGTTCCCACGCTTTCAAGGAAGGATATCTCAAACTTCAAGCTTCGTAAAAAAATGCCTATCGGCGCAATGGTGACTCTTCGTCGTGACAAGATGTATGAGTTCCTGGAGCGTCTCGTGCGCGTAGCGCTTCCGCGTATCCGTGACTTCAAGGGCATCAACTCCAAGCTTGACGGCCGTGGCAATTATACGCTCGGTATCACAGAGCAGATCATTTTCCCCGAGATTAACATTGACAATGTTCCGAAACTCCAGGGTATGAACATCACCTTCGTTACATCTGCCAAGACAGACGAGGAAGGTTTCGCACTTCTCAAGAAATTCGGACTTCCCTTCAAAAAATAATTCGACATGGCAAAAGAATCAATGAAAGCCCGCGAGGTAAAGCGTCAGCGCATGGTGGCAAAATATGCCGAGAAGAAGGCAGCCCTCAAGAAAGCCGCTCTCGCCGATGCTGAAGGCAATATCGACTACGATGCTCTTGCAAAGCTGCAGAAACTTCCCAAGAACGCGTCAAAAGTTCGTCTTCACAACCGTTGCGTAATCACGGGCCGTCCAAAAGGATACATGCGTCAGTTCGGCATCTCCAGAATTCAGTTCCGCGAGATGGCAAGCGCAGGACTCATTCCAGGAGTCAAGAAGGCAAGCTGGTAATCTCCGATTACCGGCTGCCTCCGGCTTCGGCCTCCCTGTTTCGCTGTTTTCGGGAGGCTCGCGGCAAGTCTTGCAGGCTGATTTGGCAGATTGTGCCGCCGGAGGCAAATTCAAATTATAATAAAGAGAGTATTAAATATTGTTCAGTATATCTGAATCAATTTAACAATCTAAACAATGACTGATCCAATAGCAGATTATTTGACAAGATTGAGAAACGCCATCCACGCAGGACACCGCGTGGTGGAGGTTCCGTCTTCAAAAATGAAAAAGGAGATCACAAAAATCCTTTTCGAGCAGGGCTATATCCTCAACTACAAGTTTGAGGAGGGCAATACCCCGCAGGGTACCATCAAGATAGCCTTGAAGTATGATCCGGTCGACAAGGTGAATGCAATCAAGAATCTTCACCGCGTCTCTCGTCCGGGTCTTCGCCAGTATACAGGTTATAAGGAAATGCCGCGCGTCCTCAACGGTCTCGGTATCGCAATCCTTTCCACATCACAGGGCGTGATGACAAACAAGGAAGCGAAAGAGCGTAAGATCGGCGGCGAAGTATTGTGTTACGTATATTAAAAAAGGAGGTATTATGTCAAGAATTGGTAAAGCACCCATCGTGATACCTGCCGGCGTAACCGTACAGGTCAAAGATAACGTAGTGACTGTAAAAGGTCCCAAGGGCGAACTCTCACAGGAGATCAACCCCGATATCACAGTGAATGTAGAGGATGGCCACGTGGTTCTGACNCGTCCGAGCGACGAGCGCACACACCGCGCGATGCACGGTCTTTACCGTGCTCTTGTGCACAACATGGTTGTCGGCGTTTCAGAGGGCTACAAGAAAGAGATGGAGCTCGTTGGTGTAGGTTATCGTGCCGCAGCCACAGGTCAGGTTCTCGAACTTGCCTTAGGATATTCACATGCTATCTATATCAAGCTTCCCAAAGAGGTGAAGGTAGAGGCCAAGACCGAGCGTAACAAAAACCCGCTCATCATCCTTGAGAGCAGCGACAAGCAGCTTCTGGGTCAGGTATGTGCCAAGATCCGTTCGCTTCGCAAGCCTGAGCCTTACAAGGGTAAAGGTATTAAGTTTGTCGGTGAGATCATCCGCCGCAAGAGTGGAAAATCGGCTAACGCCAAATAAAAATTGAGGAACTATGATATCCAAGACAGCAAGAAGAAATAAGATAAAGAGCCGCATCCGCGGCAAAATTTCCGGCACTGCAGCGCGTCCCCGCATGAGCGTGTTCCGCAGCAACAAGGGAATTTATGTGCAGCTTATCGATGACCTTGCCGGCGCTACGCTTTGCGCGGCTTCTTCGAAAGGTCTCGAAGGTGGCACCAAGACTGAGGTTGCAGCCAAAGTCGGTGAGGAGATAGCAAAGAAAGCCCAGGAGAAGGGTATCGAGACAGTCGTGTTCGACCGTAACGGTTATCTTTTCCATGGCAGAGTGAAATCATTGGCAGATGCTGCCCGCAAGGGAGGTCTTAAATTTTAAATTAGAATCATGGCAAAGAGAAATAACAGAGTTAAGTCCACAAATGATTTGGAATTGAAAGACCGTCTCGTGGCTATCAACCGCGTTACCAAAGTGACAAAGGGTGGTCGCGCATTCAGTTTCGCAGCCATTGTGGTTGTAGGTAACGAGGATGGTGTTATCGGCTGGGGTCTCGGCAAAGCCAATGAGGTTACCGCCGCTATCGCCAAAGGCGTTGAGACAGCTAAGAAAAACCTCATCAAGGTTCCTGTTCACAAAGGCACCATACCTCATGAGGTAAGCGCTAAGTTCGGTGGCTCACGCATCTTCCTGAAGCCTGCTTCGGAGGGTACCGGAGTGAAGGCTGGTGGCGCTATGCGTGCGGTTCTCGAGAGCGTAGGTGTTACCGACGTGCTTGCAAAATCCAAAGGTTCTTCCAACCCTCACAACCTTGTGAAGGCTACAATCGCGGCTCTTGACGAGTTGCGCAGCCCGATGCAGGTTGCTCAGAACCGTGGCGTGTCGGTAGAAAAAGTGTTTAACGGCAAATAAGAAGCAGACATGGCACAGATTAAAATCACACAGATAAAGAGCCGCATCAATGCTCCGAAAGTGCAGAAACTCACTCTTGACGCACTCGGTCTTCGTAAGATGAATCATTCAGTGATCAAAGAGGATGTTCCTTCGATCATGGGAATGGTAAAGAAGGTTCACCACTTAGTTGAAGTGACAAAACTCTAAAAAGACAGAAACGCAAATGGAACTACATAATTTACAGCCGGCTCCCGGCAGCAATAAGGGTAACAAGCGAGTAGGCCGTGGTCCGGGTTCGGGCTTCGGAGGCACATCGACCCGTGGTCACAAGGGTGCAAAATCTCGCTCGGGCTATTCACACAAGGTAGGTTTCGAAGGTGGTCAGATGCCGCTTCAGCGTCGTGTTCCGAAGTTTGGCTTCAAGAACATCAACCGCGTTGAATACAAGGCAATCAATCTTGATGCCCTTGAGGCTCTGGCTGCTGCCGCGAACCTGACCAAGATCACGGTCGACGACCTTCGTCAGGCCGGTCTCGTATCAAAGAACGGATTGGTTAAAGTACTCGGCAACGGTGCTGTTACCAAGGCTCTTGAGATAGAGGCCAACGCCTTCTCGAAGTCTGCAGAGGAAGCTATCACGGCTGCCGGTGGAACCGTAATCAAAAAATAACGACAATTAGCAATGGGATTTACTAAAACAATAAAAAATATCTGGAGCGTAGAGGATCTTCGCAAGCGTATCGGCATAACGCTGTTGCTTGTGATCATCTACCGTTTCGGATGCTACGTGGTCTTGCCGGGCATCAATCCCGACGAACTGCTGGCGCTTAAGAATTTCACTGCCGACGGTCTGATGCAGCTTCTCGACATGTTCTCGGGAGGTGCGTTCTCACAGGCGTCGATCTTCGCGCTGGGTATCATGCCATATATCACGGCTTCGATCGTGATCCAGCTTCTCGGCATGGTTCTCCCCGCGTTCCAGAAGATGCAGAGAGAGGGAGAGAGCGGAAGAATGAAGCTCAACCAGTATACCCGTTATCTCACAGTGATTATCCTTCTGCTCCAGGGTCCAGCTTACCTCATGAACCTCAAGTATCAGGTTCAGGCAGCCGGTGGCCATGTGGAAATGGGCGTATGGACTGTGGCATTCATGACCATTGTTCTTGCTGCCGGCTCTATGTTTATCATGTGGCTCGGTGAGCGCATCGACCAGAAGGGTGTCGGCAACGGCATCTCGTTCATCATCCTTATCGGTATCATCGCCCGTCTTCCGGAGGCTTTCATCCAGGAGTTTACCGGACGGCTGATGAACTCGCAGGGTGGCGGTCTTGTGATTTTCCTTGTCGAGATAATCATATTGCTCGCCGTAATCGCCGGAGCCGTGCTCCTTGTGCAGGGCACACGCAAAGTTCCTGTGCAATATGCAAAACGGGTAGTGGGCAACAAGCAGTATGGTGGCGCACGCCAGTACATTCCTTTGAAAGTGAATGCTGCGGGTGTAATGCCTATCATCTTCGCCCAGGCGATTATGTTTATCCCTGTAACACTGGTTGGCTTCAGCACGAATCACACAGGTTTCTTCGGAGCTTTGACCGACATGTATGGTTTCTGGTATAATTTAATCTACTTCATCATGATCGTGGCGTTCACATATTTCTACACCGCGATTACGGTTCGTCCAGCCCAGATGGCTGAGGATATGAAGCGTAACAACGGCTTCATCCCCGGCATCAAGCCCGGCAAGCCGACAGTAGACTATCTTGACTCCATCATGTCGAGAATCACGCTTCCCGGCTCGATATTCCTCGGCATTGTGGCAATTCTTCCTGCCATTGCCCATATCTGCGGCCTTAACCGAAATTTCGCTTCATTCTTCGGCGGAACTTCACTGTTGATTCTCGTAGGTGTTGTGCTTGATACGCTTCGCATCATCGAAGGTCATCTTCTGATGCGTCATTACGACGGTCTCATGAAAGACGGACGTATCAAGGGCCGCACCACAGGCAGCGGAGCCTTTTAAGAATTGTAACTCGTTGGCAAATTGATATGATTTATCTCAAGACAGCAGAGGAAATAGAATTGATGAGGGGTGCTTGCGATCTTGTGAGCCGCACTCTCGGCGAGATGGCCCGCTGGGTCGCTCCCGGTGTGACGACCCTTAAACTTGATACCATTGCAAGAGAGTTTATCCTCGACAACGGGGGTAAACCCTCCTGCCTGGGTTATCAGGGTTTTCCCGGAACGCTGTGTATCGAGGTGAACGAGACGGTAGTTCACGGTTTCCCTTCTGCATATGTTCTTCAGGAGGGCGACATTGTAGGACTCGATTGTGTCGTAGAACTAAACGGTTATCATGGCGACAGTTGCTACACATTCGCTGTCGGAGAGATTTCCGATTCCGTTTCCCGTCTTCTCGAAATAACGAAAAATAGTCTTTATAAAGGAATAGAGGCTGCAAAGGCGGGCAAAAGGATAGGTGATATCTCCAATGCCGTGCAGACATATTGCGAGCGCAACGGCTACAGTGTCGTGCGGGAGATGTGCGGTCACGGCATAGGCAAGAGCATGCATGAGGATCCAGAGGTTCCCAACTACGGGCGTCGCGGCATAGGTCCGCTTCTGAAGCCCGGCATGGTCATCGCCATAGAGCCCATGATAAATCTCGGAAGCAAGAATATCGTCATCAGTAACGACGGCTGGCAGTGTCGCACCAAAGACCGCAAGCCTTCCGCCCATTTCGAGCATACTGTGGCGATTCATGCGGACGAGACCGAGATACTGACCACATTCAAGTATATTGAAT
>NZ_CAJMXD010000032.1:0-14578 GCF_905219685.1 Barnesiella sp. CU968 | reverse complement strand
AGGGAGTTGACTTTCGTCAATGACCGAAGCCGAATCATTCAGCCAACGACCCAGACGGGCTATTATGACACATCCTCATTACAATTCTTTACGCCTTTCAGGCAATTACATACCTTAGCGCTATTTATTAACGCAATATCAGCATCGCATCGCCATAAGCGCCAAAACGATACTTTTCTTTCACCGCCACATCATATGCCTTCATTACAATCTCATATCCGCCGAACGCGGCAACCATCATCAGCATTGTGCTGAGAGGCATATGAAAATTTGAAATCAGCGAATTGCACACCGTGAAGTCATAAGGGGGGAAGATAAACTTGTTTGTCCAGCCGCTGTAAGTCATCAGGCGTCCGTTCATGCACACTGCAGTCGCAAGCGCACGCAGCACGCTCGTTCCTACCGCACACACATTGTGTCCGTTGTCTTTTGCCACATTCACGATATCCACCAGCTTTTCATCCACCATCGTGTCCTCGCTGTCCATACGATGCTTTGTCAGATCCTCCACATCTATCTCCTTGAAATTGCCCCGACCGGAATGCAGAGTCAGAAATCCTCTTTCCACTCCCTTTATTTCAAGACGCTTGAGAAGTTCACGACTGAAATGCAGACCGGCGGCAGGCGCCATGACCGCACCCTCTTTTTCCGCATATATGCACTGATACCTCTCGGCATCCTCCGGTTCAGCCTTACGCTTGATATATTCCGGCAGTGGTGTCTCTCCCAAAGCATAGAGTGCCTCCTTGAATTCATCGTGGGGTCCATCATAAAGGAAACGCAACGTGCGTCCGCGTGATGTCGTGTTGTCTATCACCTCGGCAACCATCGAATCATCATCACCGAAATAGAGTTTGTTGCCTATCCTTATTTTTCTTGCCGGTTCAACAAGCACGTCCCAGAGTTTATTCTCGGCATTGAGTTCACGAAGCAGAAACACCTCAATACACGCCCCGGTCTTCTCCTTGTTGCCATAAAGGCGTGCTGGAAAAACCTTCGTATCATTGAAGATCATCACATCGCCTTCATCGAAATAATTGATCAGTTCCTTGAAAATATGATGCGTGATTTCACCGGTTTTGGAATTGACCACCATCATTCTGCACTCATCCCTGTTTTCCGCGGGGTATTGTGCGATCAACTCTTCGGGGAGTTTAAACTTGAATTGTGAAAGTTTCATAATCAGGTTTGTTTCTTCTGCCGACACGTCGGCGGGTTATATCCATCTATTCCGTCACCTCTGACAACGAAGCGACTTCATTGTTAATTTTATAATCATCAGGGAAAGTGAGCGGACCATTGGCTATCACCTCCACAGCTTTGTCAATCGTGAGACAGTCTTCAATCCTCACATCTCCCACACGCGTTCTGCGCAGACCGGTGAGATGAGCGCCCGATGACAAAGCCTCACCTATATCGCGCGCAAGAGCCCGGATATAAGTACCTTTGCTGCATACAACACGTATTGTAAGAACCCTGCCCTCAAACGACAAGACTTCTATCTCCTTTATCTCCAACGGTTTTGCCTTGAGTTCAACCTCTTTCCCTTTTCGTGCGAGATTATATGCCCTTTTACCATCAACCTTCACCGCTGAGAAAACAGGAGGAACCTGCATCACTCTCCCGATAAAACGGGGAAGGACCTCATGCACCGATTCGATTGTTATATGCTCCCACGGAAAAGTGGCGTCAACTTCCGTCTCAAGATCAAAACTCGGAGTCGTGGCACCGAGAGTTATTTCCGCTATATATTCCTTTGAACCGTTCTGCAAGGTCTCGATCTCTCTTGTGGCACGCCCTGTACATACAATCAGCACACCTGTGGCGAGCGGATCAAGCGTGCCGGCGTGACCGACCTTGAATTTCTTTACCCTCAGCCTTCGCTGTATCGCGCCTCTGAGACGTTTCACAGCATCAAAAGATGTCCACCCCAACGGTTTGTCTATCCCTATTATTTCTCCGCTTATAAAATCCATTATTGCCAAAGCATACAAATTATACCCATAACAAGGCAATATAAGGCAAACCACACGAGTTTGCCCCGCTTCACAATCTCAATCATCCATTTGCAGGCGCAGCATCCTACCACAAATGCAGCGACAAAGCCTACAATAAGAGCAAGACCGCCCACCTCGGTTGCTTGCGCCGCATGATCCGGACTCAATATATCCTTAACATCAAGTAGCGCTTCACCAAGAATAGGTATGATTACCATCAGAAATGAGAACTGAGCCATCTGGTCGCGTCTGTCACCGAGCATTATACCTGTGGCAATCGTGGTGCCGGAACGGCTCAGACCGGGCAAAACGGCTACAGCCTGCGCGCATCCTATAATGAATGCGTCGCTCCATGATATGTCCCGTCCTCTTCCCACCGGAACGATCCTATCGGAATAATGGGCAAATGTCAGAAGAGCGGCTGTGACACAAAGACACACACCGACTATGAAAAGTCCGCTGCCGAAAAACTGTTCGACCCATTCCTTGAAGAAAAAGCCAACCACTGCTATAGGAATGCAAGACACAAGAATCTTGCATACATAATAGAAATCATAGTCACGCCTGAATGTGAAGAAACTCACACATAGCCTGGAAAACATCGGCCAAAGAATGACGAGTGTCGAACATACTGTCGCGGCATGCAATATTATGTCGAACTGCAATGTTTCATCAGATGGAAGATCTATGCCAAGTATCTCCCTGAATATCTCAAGGTGTCCGCTGGAACTGACCGGAAGATATTCAGCCAACCCCTGCACAATGCCCAGAATAAGGGCGTCAAGCCATTCCATTCTTTATATTTCGTAAAAAGTTTAAAAAGTTTAAACAGCCTATAAAATTCTCATTTCTTCATTGATTTCGGGATCCAGACAATAGAGATTGCCATGAGAAGAAAACCGAGAAAGGCAAGAAGCGGTCCCACGACAATCCTACGCGTGCTGAAGACCTCCGGATTGAAATCAGTTCCGTTTGTGCCGCCTCCGCTCATGAGCAGAAAGCCAATTATTATCAATGCGAGACATCCGCCCATCATCCAGAAATTTATCTTCGAAAAAGGGCGCTGTCCGGCTGTGACCTTATCCAGTCCGTCCTTGGAGACGGTGCTGTCTGACTTGTTATTCAGTTTTGTCATAAGTTTTATTTCCTGTATTTTTATACTCCCAGAGCATAATATCCGATCATCGGAACAGCTCATCGTAATCTTTTCTCAGATATTTCGCCGTTGCTATCCATGCTGTCAGCGCACAAAGCACCACGCCGACAAGCATCATGCCTCCTGCTATACACCCGAACACGGGCCAGCTTATGTAGGAATTTATATTGCCGATTCCGGCATAGGGCGCACACGCCATCGCAACGGCAAGAAACAATGAGGCAAGCATTCCAGCTATCAGACCGCTCAATGCGTTGTTTGACACCACCGGTCTCGATATAAATCCGTTGGTGGCACCGACAAGCTGCATTGTGTGAATAGTAAACCGTCTTGAATATATGGTAAGCTGCACGGTATTGTTGATCAGTACGAAAGAAATGACAAGCATCACAATTGCCACCACTCCGAGCACCAGCGTCATTCCGGCAATATTGGAATTCATAGCTTCCACCATCTCAGATTCAGGTGCATCAACGCTCTCCACTCCCGGAATAGCCGATACCTGATTCTTTACAGCCTCGATTTTTTCCACACTATTCCAATCTGCCTTCAATGTGAAAGAGACTTCCGGAGTCAACGGATTCACGCCATAAAGCTCGGCAAGATCCTCGCCTGTCTCATCCGCCCAGTTCTTCAATGCCTGCTCCTTGGATATCACCACGACCCTTTTCGAGAAGGGGGCGCTGCTTATCCGCCTACCGATTTCGTTTGCCTGCGCATTACCGATGGAGTCGGACATCACCGCACTCAGTTCAACACGCTCGCGGAGCCGGCGTGTTTCGTTGTCGGCACACACCCATACCATAGCGATGATTCCCACGAGCAAAAGCACGAGGGTCACACTCACTATCGTGGTAAGATGTGATGCCCAAAATGAGATTTTTACTTCTTTATTTTCCATTCAATCTGCAAAGATAATAAATAAAGTACCCTGTTGTCAAGAATTTACTCTTTTTTTTAACAACAAAACAGCCAAATTTCTCATAAAAATTGAGTAATTTTGCAATTATGGTTGAAAAGAATCTAAAAGCAGCATTCCATACACTCGGATGCAAACTGAATTTTTCTGAGACATCCGCCATCGGCAAAGTACTCTACGAGAGGGGGGTCACGAGAGCGGCACGCGGTGATTCTCCCGATATCATCATAGTGAACACGTGCTCTGTCACCGAGACAGCCGACAAGAAGGGGCGTCAGCTCATTCGGCGCCTTGCCGCGCGCTATCCGGAGGCGACAATGGTTGTGACTGGATGTTATGCCCAGCTGAAACCGGAAGAGGTTGCAGCTCTTGAAGGTGTGGATATTGTGCTTGGTTCAAATGAAAAGCTGAAAGCCGCGGAATATATCGACAAATGGCTCGATTCCCGAAGCAAACAGGTCGATGTGACTCCTTTCCGTGAAATCGAAGGGTTCATACCATCATGCGAAAGAGGAGACCGCACCAGATACTTTCTAAAGGTGCAGGACGGATGCGACTATTTCTGCACATACTGCACAATACCTTTTGCCCGTGGAAAATCAAGATCCGGCACAATCTCACAGCTTACTGAAATGGCTCGCGCCGCGGCCGACGAGGGTGGAAAAGAAATTGTGATAACCGGTGTCAATATAGGTGATTTCGGAAAAAATACAGGCGAGACTTTTTTCGATCTCATCAAAAGCCTCGACAAAGTCGAAGGTATAGAAAGATACCGCATTTCATCGATCGAACCGAATCTTCTTACCGAAGAAATAATCAGATGGGTTGCCAGAGAGTCACGCGCGTTCATGCCGCATTTCCACATTCCATTGCAGGCGGGATCCGATCTGGTGCTGAAAAAAATGAACAGACATTACGACACTTCGCTTTTCGAATCGCGGATAACGATGATCAAGGATATGATTCCCGACGCATTCATCGGTGTGGATGTGATTGCCGGCGCACGGGGAGAGACCCGCGAGGAATGGGAGAAAGGGATTGCGTTCATCGAGTCGCTACCCATAACACGTCTTCATGTGTTTCCCTATTCCGAACGTCCCGGAACTGCCGCCCTCCTTCTCGGAGATTCAGTACCTCCCTCCGAACGGCATCGCAGAGTGAACACTCTTACCTCGATTTCAGACCGGAAATTCGAGGCGTTCTATAACGAACACATCGGAAGCGAGGCGGAAGTACTTTGGGAGCATCCTGTAAGAGGCGGGGAGGAAATGCACGGCTTCACCCGAAACTACATAAGGGTTACCGCTCCCTGCCGTCCGGAACTAATAAACACGCTCTCAAGAGTGAGACTTACCGGGCACGACACTTCGGATCCGGATTCACTCAGGGCACAAATAATTCAGTCATGAAAAAACTTGGTGTCATAATTCTGAACTGGAATGGCGAGGAGCTTCTGAAAAAATTCATCCCGCAGGCATCCGAATATACAGTGTCGGATGAAGCGGATCTGATTGTGGCGGACAACGGTTCTTCCGACAACTCTCTGGCATGGCTTGCGAAAAATCATCCGGAAGTAATGACAATCAGGCTCGACAAAAACTATGGCTTCTCGGAAGGATACAACCGTGCGATAAAAGATGCCGAATATGAATATATCGTTTTGCTGAATTCCGATGTTGAAGTGACACCGGACTGGTGGAAACCGATGCTGTCTTTCATGGAGAAGAATCCGGATGCGGGAGCCATACAACCCAAAATATTGTCTTTCGCCGAAAAAAACAGGTTTGAATATGCCGGTGCAGCAGGGGGATATCTTGATTCATTAGGATACCCTTACTGCCGTGGGCGACTTTTTGACTGCATTGAGGAAGACAACGGTCAATACGATGGTGCGCCTGCCGACATCTGCTGGGCTTCGGGGGCGTGCCTTATGACCCGCAGGGAATTATATCTGCGGCTCGGCGGTCTTGATGCCGGATTCTTTGCCCACATGGAAGAAATTGACCTGTGCTGCAGAATACTCAATGCCGGCTATAGAGTCTGCGCTGTGACAGAATCATCCGTATATCATGTTGGCGGAGCATCGCTCGCCCAAGGAAATCCACGCAAAACTTACCTTAATTTCCGCAACAACCTTCTTCTCCTCCACAAGAATCTTCCGAAGAAAAAAGGAAAAAAGGTATTGTTGTTCAGACGCCTTGCAGACACTCTGGCATTCCTGATGTTTCTGGCAAAACTCGATTTTGCCAACGCGAAAGCCATAATTGACGCTCACCGCGATTTCCGCAAAATGAAAAAAAATTATAATGTCTTTCCGGAGAACGATATACTGTCTGCCCAGCCGGGAGCAGACAAAAGCGCAATTGTAGAACATTATATAAAGAGACACAAATCCATAAAAATAAATCCAAGAAAACAAGACATGATATGAGACCATTAATATTAGTAAGCAACGACGACAGCTACAGTGCCAAAGGTGTGCACTGCCTTATAGACCGCCTTATTCCATTCGGAGATGTAGTGGCAGTATGCCCTGACGCTCCCCGTTCGGGACAATCCATGGCTATAACAGTCAACGATGCATTGAAACTCACGGAGCTTCCCGACTATAATGGCGCGAAAATGTATAAGGTAAGCGGCACACCCGTTGACTGTGTCAAACTTGCCATGCACCACATATTGCCGAGAAAGGCAGATCTCGTAGTGGCAGGTATCAACCACGGATCAAACTCAGCGGTAAACGTTCTCTATTCCGGAACGATGGGGGCGGCGATGGAGGGCTGTGCATTCGGCATCCCTTCAATAGGTTTCTCACTCACCGACCATTCGCATGATGCCGATTTCACACCTTGTTACAAAGCCATAGACCTGTTGGTGAAAGAGGTGCTCGAACATGGACTGCCCGAAGACATATGCCTTAACGTCAACGTACCCAATATCGGCAGCACACCCGTAGAGATGCGTCTTGCTGTCGCTTGTCGCGGAAGATGGAACGACGAATACCGTGAATACACCGATCCATACGGACACAAGTTCTACTGGCTTACCGGAGAATACATCAACGAGGAGCCTGAAAATGAAAAAACCGATGAATGGTGTCTTTCTCATGGCATAATATCCGTTGTGCCGGTTTGCATCGAGCGGACTGCACCCATCACTTCGGATATGGATTGGCTGAAAGACTTATCGGATAAATACAACGCATAAAATGGACCGAGGAAATATAATGCATAAAATGTATATTTCCTGCAAACGTATTTTATATTTCAGCGTAAATTATTTTGATAATTTTAACATAAAATCACGTAAAAACCTTAAATATGGGTAATTATTTTGCCCATATATTTTGTTTTTACTTTTTTAATTCGTAACTTTGCAGACCAATAGTTTGATTAAGAAATGACAGCAAATCGCATATATCGTTTCATTGACAATTTATTGTTGCATTAGTAAAGTTATGGATTAATAGTTAAATTAGAATTAGGACCTACATTCGGCTTCGAAGGATTTCGAGGTCGTCTGGAAAAAACGGGAGTGTAGTGATATACCCCCGTTTTTTATTTCTCAGTTTCCATGACACTTTCCATGACACTTTTCAGAAAAAAGTATTATTTTTGCATTCTAAATTTAGAACGTAATAACCCCTTTCCCCTCACCTATCAATGCAATTATCCATAAATGAAATTGCCGCCAGGCTCGGCATTCACGCCTTGCCACACGACAGAGTGATTTCTTCTCTTCTCACAGACTCCCGCTCGCTTGCCAATGCCGCAGGCACATTGTTTTTCGCCATTCCCACTGATGGCAATGACGGTCACAGATATATCTCCGAGCTGTATGAGCTTGGCGTGAGGAATTTCGTTGTCAACGCAATTCCACCGTCGCTTCACGAGAAAAACGATATCAATTGGCTTGTTGTCGGGAATACGATCGATGCCCTGCAGAGAATTGCGACGAGAGACAACCACTTCAAAGGACACATTGTCGGCATTACCGGCTCACGTGGCAAAACCACTCTCAAAGAATGGATATATCAGCTTATGGAGCCGTTGTCAGACATATCACGCAGTCCCAGAAGCTTCAATTCCCAGATCGGCGTTCCGCTGTCGATGTGGGAGATCGACAAGGAAACATCTCTGGCTATCATTGAGGCGGGAATATCGAAAAAGGGAGAGATGGAACGTCTCGCCGCTTGCATTCTCCCGGACACAGTAATTGTCACAAATATAGGAGATGCGCATGCGGAGGGGTTCTCTTCCAGAATTGAAAAAGCCTCGCAGAAACTGATGCTCGCATCAACGCCCCGGACCAAAACCATTATATATTGCAGTGATTATCCTGAAATAGCCGATGCCGTGATGAAATATGCGGACGGACGCAATATTCTCGGATGGTCAAGAAAGGATGAAGATGCCCAGCTATATATCGACACTCATATCACCGACAAGGGAGAAATGAGAATAAATTATGTATGGGAGGGAGTTGCAAATTCATTCACCGCGCCTCTTGATACGGAATCGGACATAGAGAATGCCGCCAACGCCCTTGCTTTCATGCTATCTCAAGGTATAGAAGCCGATGTTATAGCGGAAAGATTCCATCACCTCCACAAAATCGGAACTCGCCTAAACGTCACAGAAGGTGTAAACGGATGCTCGATAATCCTCGACTCCTACACATCCGATTTCTCATCTCTTCGCCCGGCTCTTGATTTCATGCGCCGCCGAAGAATACCGCGTCAGTCTTCAACATTGATACTCAGCGACCTTCACCACGAGACCTCCCCCACCGGTAATCTTTATACCGAAATCGCTGAAATAATCAGGACTGCAGGAATCAGCAGGTTTATAGGGATAGGCAAGGTTCTCTCCGAACATCGTGAACTGTTCCCGGAAAACGCACTTTTTTTCGAATCAACCGCTTCGCTGCTCAAAAATCTCTCCACATCCGATTTTCAGGACGAGATAATCCTTCTCAAGGGGTCTCCTGAATTCAGCTTCAAGGATGTGGCTGAAATGCTGGAAACCAGAAAACATGAGACGGTGCTTGAGGTCAATCTTGATTCCATTGTGGCAAACTACAATTATTTCCGCAACTCACTTCCTTCCTCTTGCGGCATCGTATGCATGGTCAAGGCATCCGGATACGGTGCCGGGAGTTATGAGATTGCCAAGACTCTTCAAGACTGCGGAGCCGCATACCTTGCGGTGGCGGTGCTTGACGAGGGCATTGAGTTGCGCAGGCAAGGAATCACCATGCCCATAATGGTCATGAATCCAAAGGTAGTGAATTACAAATCGATGTTCGCAAACAGGCTGGAACCTGAAATCTATTCTTTCGGAATGCTGAAAGATGTGATAGCGGAGGCTGAGAAAAACGGCATTACGGGATATCCGATACATATCAAACTTGACACCGGTATGCACCGCATGGGATTTGTAGAGGAGGAACTCCCGGCATTGATGGATATAATCAACTCGACTGACACGGTATATGCCAAATCCACATTCTCTCACCTTGCCACGGCTGACTGTCCCGACATGGATGATTTCACGGAACTGCAGCTGGAAAGATTCAACAGATATACCGGATATATGCTTGAACGCTCGAAGCAACCGATTCTGAGACATGTGCTTAACTCCGCTGGCATTCTGCGATATCCGGAACATCATTATGACATGGCACGTCTTGGCATCGGTCTTTATGGAGCCAACACTCTTCCTCCGGAAATGGAGAAACCTCTTGCGGTGGTCTCGACGCTTCGCACTGTCATCATAGCTATCAGGGAGTATGAACCTGGGGAAACCGTAGGCTACGGACGATGGGGAAAAATCGAACGGCGTTCAAGAATAGCCACCCTGCCTATAGGATACGCTGACGGGATGAACCGTCATTTCGGCAGAGGCAATATCTCTGTGATGGTCAATGGCAAAGAGGCTCCTACAATCGGGAACATATGCATGGACGCATGCATGATAGATGTAACTGGAATTGACTGCGAAGTGGGTGACTCCGTTGAAATTTTCGGACAAAACTTGCCTGTGCAACGTCTTGCCGACATTCTTGACACCATCCCTTATGAGATACTCACATCTGTGTCTCCTCGCGTTAAACGTGTGTATTTCCGCGAATAAGACATCCGGGAGTCTTTCTCAGAGAGTGTTTTCCAAAGGCATGTTTTCCAAGACACACCTATTATTCAGGGAGAGCCTCGCGCAATTCAGCAAGGCATTTCTCTACCTCTTCATTTGTCTTGAAAAGGCGTTCCTTACAGAACTTCAACAACTCAAGCGCACGTGTGGTATAATCAGACAACTGATCTATGTCGCAGGCATCAGATTCCATTTTGCGCACTATTTCTTCAAGTTCGGCGACAGCCCCCTTGTATGTAAGTTCACTCATATCTTTAGTGTATTATAAGAAGTTTCTGAATATACACGTCTTATCCTGACTGACGCGCTATCTTATTGTGGATTCCACAGTGCCGTCGGAGAGACACGTCGTGACTGTGTCACCCTTACGCAACTCACCTATGCTTTTTACAGCCTTCCCATTAAGCAAGGTCAGCGAATAACCCCTGTTGATGGTATTCTGAGGACTCAGGACTCTTACCATATTCTCAAGATTCTTAAGTTTTGTGGCAGGTTTTTCCGTAACCTGCATACACGCTTTCTCAAACCGGTATCGGAGCATTCTCATTCTCTCNCTTTCCGAGGAATAACGTCTGGACAAAGCACGTTCGATTGAATGTCCGATCTCACCGAGTCGTTTTTCAGAACGCATTATCCGCGTCTGGACTCTTGCCGGGAGTGCGGTCTCGATATTGGCGATACGATATTTCTCGCCCTTCATGGCATCCGCGCTGTAACGGGCAATCTTCTTTACCCTCTCCACTGTCGCAGTGTAAGCCAGACGCAAAGAATCAATGAGCATCGCCGCCACCGCCGTAGGCGTCTTGCACCGCCTACACGCTATCTCGTCAAGGACAGTTCGGTCTCTCTCATGACCGATGCCTACAGCTACAGGCAGCGGGAAAACCGCTACCGCCTTTGCGACCTCGTACTCATCGAATCCGTTTAGGTCGGTAGTCGCTCCGCCACCTCTGATAATCACCACGCAGTCCCATAAATCAAGATTCCTTCTTATTTGCTCAAGCGCGTTTCTTACACTCTGCGATGTCTTTTCCCCCTGCATCACCGCCGGAAAAAGGTGTGTATAGAATTTGAAGCCATCAGGATTATTCACCAGCTGGTTAATAAAATCGCCGTATCCGGCAGCACCTTCCGCGGATATCACGGCTACGCGCTGGGGAACAGGCGGGAACCGAAGACTTCTGTTGCGGTCAAGAAAGCCCTCTTTATGCAGTCTTTCAAGAATCTCCCGCCTTATGCGTTCCATGTCTCCTACCGTGTATGCCGGGTCAATATCACTGATTGTGAAACTCAACCCGTATAGGTTATGATGGTTGGCGGAACCGCGCACCATCACTTTCATGCCTGTGCATATGTCCTTGCCGGTGGCTGCATAAAACTTTCCGCGAAGCGTATTGAGTGTATTGTTCCAGATCATGGCGCGCATCTTGGCGCAGGTATTGCCAATAACATCTTTTTCTATGAGTTCCATATAGCAATGACCTCCGGCTACACGCACATCACTGAGTTCCGCGGTAACCCACACACCCTGCAGTTGCGGGTTCATTCTGACAGTGTTTCCTATCAGTTGCTGGAGCTGCTGCAGTGTCAGAGCATTATTCTCCGCCATCCTCGCCAATTTCGGTCAATCCCCCGGTTATTGGGCTGAATGTCGCAAAAGAGCGGTTCTTCTTCGCGCTGAAAAGCGATGGATTCAAACCGAACCTCACACCGAACTGTGAGAACTCCATCTCCCGCTCATAAAGCGTGGTTCCAAGCGAAGAAACCGATATCTTCGCTGCGCCGGGTATAGTGTATACAACTGCATCCTTAGGGAGTTTTTTCTCTTCACCTTTGGCATCCACAGGGAGTTCTCCGCGATTAGTTACATTCACTGTTATATAAACCGGATCTCCGGAATAATCGTCCGCACCCACAAATCCTGCGAAATCGCTCATTCTGAAGAGTATCTGCCGCTCATCATCGCGGGGGGTGAATGTATATGTCTTTGTTACGGTCTCCACTTCCGTGACTCCGGCAAACGCCGCTGTCATAGCCGCTTCCTGATGAGACAGCGATGTGAGCATAAGCTCGAGCTGTTTGCCGTCCTGAGGCATCGTCTCCGCAGTGCCACGTGTCAACGCGATCTTTGCTTCGCGTATTTCCATGAGATTCTCGGCGAGCATCTGAGCCTGCTTCGCGGAACTCTGAGACGCGATGAAATCCTCATTCACATACTGAAGGTATTCGTTTATTCTGACTTTTTCTACTCCGTTTTCTTCCGGTGTATAGGCAGCAACGGTTGAAGCGGGAGCGGGAACATCACGATTGATTGAGAGCAACATGCCGTTTTCATCAACACATATGTATGTCACAGCTCCGCTTTTCAGCTGCATAAGATAGCGATTCTCGGAATCAGCGACTCCATAAGGGGTCACACGGACACCGGTTATTGTCCATGACTCGGAATCCTCCTTTATTACCTTGTCCGTCCCAATGAATTTCTTTGCATACTGATAATAAGGTCCAGCCTTACTTACCGTTCGCTTAGCCGTCACCTCTATTTCAAGCGTCGTTATGGGTAGTGTGTAGACCAGTCCGTATTCATTATGTTTGTCTGCCGTGAGTATTTTGGTCTGCTGGGCACTGGAACCGAATCCGCCAAGCATCACAGCCGCTATTGTCAAAATACCGTATAATTTCATATCTTATATTTTTGCTTACACATTCTTATCTATTATCATCCGTATCGCACGTCCCGCATACGCTGCTATATCTCCGGCGGTCATGCCGAATTCACCTATCTTTTCCGCAGCTATGTCTCCGGCAAGCCCATGCACGAAGACCCCGATTGTCGCGGCGTGTTCGGGTTTATAGCCCTGCGCGAGAAAAGCAGCGATGATACCCGTGAGTACATCTCCTGCTCCGGCTGTTGCCATTCCGGGGTTTCCGGTAGGATTTATATACACTCTTCCGGTAGGGCGCACAGTAGCTGTATAATGCCCCTTGAGAACGATGATTATACCATATTGACGCGCCATCTCTATTGCCGTTTTCAACCGGTCTTCCGAAGAACGTTGCTCTCCGAAGAGGCGGTCGAATTCACCTATATGCGGAGTGATTATTGTCTTAGCGGGCAAAAGACTCAGCAGCGACGGACGCTTTGAAATACAGTTGAGCGCGTCCGCATCAAGCACAAGCGGCGACACTCCGCTCTTAAGCAACGCTTCAAGCGCGTCTATAGTCTGACCGTTAGTGCCGATTCCGGGTCCGACAGCAATTGCCTGATGATCGTGATGAATACGCATATCGGTGATAAAATGTTCGTTGCGGTCGGGTTCGAACATTGCTTCCGGCACAGCCGTCTGAAGAATGGAAATCCCCCCCTTGGGACCATGAACAGTCACCAGTCCCGCTCCACTGCGCAGAGTTGACCGGGAACACATCACGGCGGCCCCCATCATTCCAGTGCTGCCGGCAAACAGAAGCGCGGATCCATAATCGCGTTTTCCTGTGAACGGGAGACGTTTCTGCAACAACGGCCGTATATTGCGGCTTTCAACAAGCATGTAGTCAGCCGGCAATTCCTTGATTTTGGTCTCGTCAAGATCTATGTCAAGAAGTTTCCATTCACCCAGCACTGTGTAGTTCTCTTCGAAGAAAAACGACAGGCGCGGCATCTGGAAAGCAAGCGTAAGGCTGGCATGGATTATATCACGACGGTTGACCTGTGAATTCCATTCACCGAACAATCCAGACGGGAGATCGATCGACACCACATAGGCACCGGATTCGTTGATATAACGCGTAACCGCGACAAAACCGCCCATCAACGGTTTGTTGAGCCCGGAACCGAAAAGTCCGTCAATCACGACATCCTTGTCACTCAGATAAGGAGGATTGAATTCGCGTGAGACCTCGGTAAAATCCACACCGTCTATGGTAATAAGCTTCTTCCGCTCTTCATCGCAGTCATGACTGAGTTTTCCCGTAACGTTAAAAAGGAACACTTCCACCCTTTTATATCCACGTTCTATAAGCATACGTGCCACGGCGAGGGCATCCCCTCCGTTATTTCCCGGACCTGCCATGACAACGAAACGCTGACCTGGCAGAAAGCGGGAATTCAGTTCATCCGCCACAAGCTCGGCAGCGCGCTCCATAAGGTCTATGGAACTGATCTGCTGCGCCTCACAGGTGGCACTGTCTAATTCATGGATTGCCCGCGATGTAAATATCTTCATTTTCTTATCTGCGCTTTATATTCCATCCGTTTAAATTACAAATTTAACGCCCAGAAACCAATATTCCAAATGTAATCTATAAAAAAAGTCCGCGCCATCACGGCGCAGACTTCACACAAACTATTTATACC
>NZ_CAJMXD010000031.1:0-14815 GCF_905219685.1 Barnesiella sp. CU968 | reverse complement strand
TGTATGTTCAGTCCTCTTTGAAAAATGAAGACAAAGGAACTTTTATACTTGCCGGTGCGATAGCCGATATCACACCGGCTCCTGTTGACACATTACTGCATTCCCATACCGGGTCAGCAAGTCCAACGTCTCCCAATATACCGTTGATGCCGTCGTTGCTTTCCCAAACGGAAATCACATGTCTGTAATAGCTCTCGGATATGGAATTCAACGCAAACCTGATGTATGACTTATTTGATTCGAAACCATTCTCAGATGAAACACGATATTCAATCTCATTCAGCCTGATATGGAGAGGATATGTTTTACCTGAAACCATCCTGTCTGAGAAGACCGTATATCCGGAAGTCTCTGATATTACGGATTCAAGCGATGACACGTGTTCGGTAAACAGAGGTTCGGAATTATAATCGAACACAACGCGTGTGTCATGAAAACTGCTTTCATAAGTATTCAGATTGCTCTCGAAAAGATAGTAGTTCGTAATATCAAGCGGATCCGTAAACCTGATGCCAAGACTTACATTTGCCCTATATAAGACAGTGTTTCCCTCTTGACAGACATCCAGATCTGAAACGAGACTTTCCACTTCATTGATTTCTACAGGAAACGGCACCGTCACCTCACCCTCCGCATCACCATATAAAGGACTGTGTGCCATGATTTTTATTTTGTCTCCCGGCTGAGGATAATACGATGAAAGAAAACCGCACTGCTTGTTGACCCAAGAATACTTAGGGTCGTGGTAATCCCATTCGGAATAATGCAATACCTCGAAAAGTTCGTCATTCACGTAAAGCGACACCTCGCCGTCTTTCAATTGTATGTCGGCGCCTTCATCCTGATTGATTTCCGTCCATCGCCATGTTCTTGTGGCGAATATTTTAAGAACCTCTCCGACTTTGGCATTTGCATTTATACACACTACGGGTGTGCTGTCTATATCAGGTTCAAAATCGCTGTAGCAACCGGTAAGAACGATTGTCATGACCGCTGCCGATATTAATTTGTTTAGAATAGCCATGTGTAGGATACAGAAGGAATAGTTGGTAATAATTTGATTTTTTGAAAAACAGGAATCATTTTATATGAATAATATCCGTTTTCATCAGGTGCAGATATAAACTGGCTGTTGGAATAATCCATCCTGACGGCAATTGTGTTCATATTGCAATAAGCGTTATAAAGCCCGAATGTCCAGTAGCCATGACGGGTATGGCGTGTGAAGCTCAAGTCCAGACGGTGATAGAAAGGAAGTCTGAAATTGTTTATATCAGTCTTTAAGAGCATGTTATAATGCCACGGCGCGAGTCCGGGATCAACCCAACACTGTGTCGGAAGAGTAATCATGTTTCCACTCATTCCTGTCCAGCTCGCGCCCAACTCCCACTTATCATTAATCTTCCAGTTGACAAGAACATTGATTTTATGTCTGTTGTCAAATCTGGCAGGATATTTACGACCGCCGTTCCTTTCGGCAAACTGACGGTCTGCCCACAGCAATGAATATGAAATCTGACCTGACACTTTTCCGAATTCCTTTGAAATCTTGAAGTCTACACCTTTTGAAGTTCCTTTGCCTTCGGCAAGTATGGCGTTCCATTGCATATCCGGAGGAAGAAGGTAATACTCATCCTTATAATCAACAAGATGCTTCATCCATTTATAATAACCTTCAACTGAGACAACAAACATATTTCCTGCGTTCCAGTATGCGCCAACCGCGATTTTATCGGCAACCTGAGGAGATTGAGAGTCAATTACCGGCACCCATTGGTCGGTAGGCAGAGAAATAGAACTCTGCGACAGTTGATGTATATACTGCACTGTGCGCGAATAGCCTCCTTTGATCGCCACATTGTCTTTTAGATGATAATTGAAAGCGATTCTCGGAGACAACCCGAATTTCGTTTTTCCGGTGATATTGAAAAGGCTGTAATGAAGTCCGAAATTCAATTTAAGCCGATCTCCAAGCGAAAGGTTGTCTTCGGCATATATATTGAACTCCCTGGCTTTATAATCCATTCCATTCCCCTCCAGCACAGTCGTCACACCGTCTGCCACAAGTTCCCTTGAATCACGCGATGGAAGGAAATTATGAAATGTCATAGACGCGCCGAAATTTAATTTGTTAATCATGGATGACCTCCACTCGAAATCCGCTTTTATGATCCAGTCGGAAATACTGTTATGAGAGCTGACCTTATTGGACGTAAAATTCAACTTCTCTCCGTCATTGAGCGTCGCACTTTCCGTAAGGGTGCTCATTGTCGAATAATATCGTGTGAAAGCTCCGCACACCTTACCCCATAAAGACGGTGTGAAATCATATATCCATCCTGCTGAAGCGACTATGTTACCCCAGCGGAGTCGTGACTCATCTTTATCATAATAGTCATTTTTCTTATCTTCAGGTGTGTGCGTACCGTTGTTGAGATAATCCTCTCCATAATAGAACAGGGCATAAACGCGACTGCGGTTTGAAAACTTATGGGTGATTTTCGCATTTACGTCAGTAAACGCATAACCGAAAGAAAAGTCATCATCCTCCTTGTCATTAATGGAATTGGCAATCGCCACGGCAGGCAATGTTAACAATTCGTACCACGAACGCCTTGCCGACAATGAAAATGTAGTTTTATCTTTATACAGAGGTCCTTCGAAATGGGCTGCTCCCGATGTCAATCCAAGCCGTATAGATCCGTTAAGTTTCTTATTGGAGCCATCCCGTGTGTATACATCCATAAATGATGACAGGCGTCCGTCGAACTTTGCCGGAAACGTGGATTTATAGAAATCCACGTTTTTGATAGCCTCTGTATTGAACGCAGAAAACAAGCCGCCTAAATGATTTACCTGATACAAAGGTATATTGTCAAGCATATACAGATTCTCATCCATGTTGCCTCCATGCACGTACAAGCCCGCCGTACCTTCCACACCTCCCGACACTCCCGGCTCGAACTGAAGCGTCTTTATGACATCGGATTCACCGAATATCACCGGTGTCCTGGCAATCATATCTTTCGAGACATTGAGAGCACCGATATCTGTTGAATTCATAGCCAAGGTTTTGTTTCTGCTGCCATCCACAATAACGTCTCTCAGAATTCCTACTTTTATCGAATCCGTATCCCTGAGACGAGGATCACTTATGCTGCGTTTGGGAACAAACTTCTCTTTTTTCCTGCGCATAAGCAATATATTGTCACCTTTGATTTTATATTCGATATCAGTTCCCTTGAACAATTCCCTAAGAGTTTTGCCAAGACTTTTATTTTTCACATCAACTCTCACTTTCAATCCCCTTAGAATATCTGACGAATATATAAAATTCTTGCCGCTCTGCCGCATTACCTCTGCAAACACCTCTTCAGCCGGTCTGTCAACGGATTTTAAAGTGATCTTCCCGGCATAAACTGATTCCGCCACACACAGGACCAGAATAAGACATATGAGTCTGAACATAATTAAGAGTTTTCCCAACACGGGAATCAGAAATCTCAGTTTTCTCATTTTTCAATCCTTATTTCGGTTCCTAAAAGCTCGTTTACAGTCTCTATGAAATCCTGTGCGGTTCCTTCGTAACTGAGCGTAAGTCGCAAATCATCTTCCGGCACGTTTGTAAGAGTGACACCATATGCGTTTTCTACTCCTTCAACAACTTCCGACAACGGAGCGTCATTGAATTCAAGACGTATGATTTCATCGGATCTGTCAACTTCTGACGCACCGGGCAAGGACACTACAGCCGGTTCTATCGCGTTGTTGTCAGTCCGTAACTGATATGACACGACAACTGCCGTTGCAGTCAATGCAATTGCCGCCACTGATGCAGCCACCCATCGCGACACTCTGCGACGTCTGTTTCTAAAAGAATCTGAAATACCGAAAGAGTAAACGGGACGATACGCGTCTTCCTTAAAATGCCGCGCTATAAAGCCGCTGTCCTCATCAAATTTTTCTGTTTTTGCCATAAGTCTTCATTGTTGTTTACTACATAGACCCGGCAATACCGATTTCCCCCCATCCATCAACAGGAAAAATTATAAAAAAGGCAAGAAAAAAATATTTATTTGAATATTACTGTCAGATGCAATGCCATATGCCTTACGCAGTGACTTCATCGCCTTCGTCATCTGGTTCTCGACAGTTTTCTCGGAAATTGACAGTTCCGAAGCAACATCCTTATACGACAACCCGTCTCTTTTACAGAGTAGAAATATAATACGACACCTTTCCGGCAACTCTTCAACGGCTTTCCACAGACGCGCATCACGCTCGGATGTGTCCACATCTTCTTCTGTTACCTCTGCAGCATCTTCAATATCATCAGTAAGCTCGTCGGCTTTCGCAGACAGATGTCGCAGAGATGCGTTTCTTACAGCCATATAAAGATACGCCTTGAGGTTGTCCGGCTCGAACCCGGCTCGAATCCGGTCCCATGTTTTCAGAAAAACCGTCTGCACAACATCCTCCGAATCACCTACACTCCCAATGATTCTCAAAGCATACATTCCGAGCGGTAGCAACAATCGCCTGTATTCTTTATCAAATTCTTTTGCCGTCATTCAAACATATATGATGAAAACATCTGCAAAAATAGTCATAATTACGATTAAAGACAACAAGCCATTGGAATCCGAGACAATTTGGCGCGTTATTTGTTAAATAATCATGGACACAATAGAAAAATGGAAGAAAAGAACATCGTCATAAAGGGGGCAAGAGTAAACAATCTGAAGAATGTAGATATCTCTCTGCCTCTCAATAAATTTATAGTTGTAACGGGGGTTAGTGGAAGTGGTAAGTCTTCGCTTGCGTTCGACACTCTGTATGCAGAGGGTCAGCGTCGTTATGTCGAAAGTCTTTCCGCATATGCCCGACAGTTCCTTGGCCGCATGTCCAAACCTGAATGCGATTATATCAAAGGATTGCCGCCGGCAATAGCAATAGAACAGAAGGTAAACACAAGAAATCCACGAAGCACTGTGGGTACAGCAACGGAAATTTACGATTATCTCCGTATGCTTTATGCCAGAGTCGGTCACACATTCTCCCCTGTCTCCGGACTTGAGGTCAAGAAACATGGCATCGAGGATATGGTCAGGACGGCTCTCTCATATCCAGAAGGTACCCGCATGGCTGTTCTTATTGACATACGTGTGCCTGAATCAAGAACATTCGACCAACAGCTTGAGATTTATATGAAAGAGGGATACTCCCGTCTTGAAAAGAATGGCGAATTTATCACTATATCCGACCTCAGGTCAAAGGGAACACCTGATTCACCTGACGGTTACAGATTGCTGATTGACCGTCTTTCAGTTTCTGACAATAAAGACGAGATTTCCCGTCTGACTGATTCTGTTGAAACCGCTTATTACGAAGGACACGATGAATGTATTATAAAGATCTGGGGAAAAGACGGAGTTCATGAACATCAGTTTTCCAAGCGGTTCATGGCTGACGGCATGGAATTTCGCGAACCAAGCGATCTGATGTTCAATTTCAACAACCCCTACGGAGCATGCCCTGTTTGCGAAGGCTTCGGCAAAGTACTGGGCATCAGCGAAGAACTTGTAATTCCGAACAAGACGCTGTCTGTTTACCAGAATGCCGTGAAATGCTGGAACGGAGAAAAAATGAATGAATGGAAGCAACATCTGATACATGTCGCCCCACATTTCAATTTTCCTATCCATACTCCCTATATGGATCTCACCCAGTCTCAGAAAGACTTCCTTTGGCATGGCAACAGCCACTGGGAAGGTATCGACGGTTTCTTCAGATGGATTGACTCCCGGCAGGATAAAATCCAGTTCAGGGTAATGAAGGCAAGATACAGAGGCAAAAGCGTTTGTCCTGAATGTAATGGCTCACGTCTCAGGAAAGATGTGGAGTATGTAAAAATTGCCGGTAAAACGATAACAGATCTTGTAAAAATGCCGGTTTCAGAACTTGCAGAATTCTTTGCGAATCTAAAACTTAATGAGACTGACGAACAGATAGCATCAAGACTTTTGCTGGAAATCAACCAGCGTCTCGGCTTCCTCAATGAAGTGGGGCTGGGATACCTGACGCTCGACAGGTTGTCATCCACGCTGTCCGGTGGTGAAAGCCAGAGAATAAATCTTGCCACATCTCTCGGAAGTTCTCTTGTAGGTTCTCTTTACATTCTTGATGAACCAAGCATCGGTCTTCACTCACGCGACACAGAGAAACTTATACGCGTTCTTCGAAGTCTGCAGAAAATCGGGAATACGGTCGTTGTTGTGGAACATGATGAAGACATAATGCTCGCCGCAGATGAAATTGTGGATATAGGTCCAGATGCCGGCAGACTCGGAGGAGAAATCGTGTTCAAGGGGAATCTGAAAGAGATTCTCAAGGGAGGCGACGCCAACGGCTCTTATACCGTTGACTATCTGCGCGGAACTCGCACCATTCCCGTTCCCGGGCTCAGACGTCCATGGAAACAATATATTGAGATAATCGGTGCGGCTGAGAACAATCTGAAAAATATAGATGTGCGTTTTCCTCTTGGTGTCATGACCGTTGTGTCCGGAGTCAGCGGCAGTGGAAAATCAACGCTCGTAAGAGAGATTCTTTACAAAGCGCTTGTCCGCGCATTGGGAGAAACTGGAGATATACCCGGCACACACCGCTCTCTCGGTGGGGATATCGGTACTGTAAAGGCAATAGAATTTGTTGACCAGAACCCGATAGGAACATCTTCAAGGAGTAATCCGGCGACATACCTGAAAGCATATGACGAAATCCGCAAACTGTTTTCCGAGCAACAGCTCGCAAGGCAGATGGGGTTCACACCCGCCTATTTCTCTTTCAATACGGAGGGTGGCAGATGTGAGGAATGTAAAGGGGAAGGCACAATTACAATACCCATGCAGTTTATGGCGGATATAGAAGTGCCTTGCGAGGTTTGCCACGGCAAAAGGTTCAAACAGGAAGTGCTTGATGTGGAATATCGTGGAAAGAATATATACGATTTCCTCGAAATGACTGTAAACCAAGCTATCGAGTTTTTAAGTGAGTCAAACGGAACTCAAGAAAAGAGAATAATAAAGAAACTTCAGCCTCTCAAAGATGTCGGACTTGGTTATATAAAATTAGGACAGTCTTCCTCAACACTCTCCGGAGGTGAGAACCAACGTGTGAAGCTTGCATATTATATATCTCTTGACAAGCACGAGCATACCATGTTTATCTTTGACGAACCGACAACCGGGTTGCATTTTCACGATATCTCGACACTGCTTAAATCTCTTAACAGACTTGTAGAGAAAGGGAATACGGTCATTATCATTGAGCATAATATGGATGTCATAAAATCCGCAGACTGGCTGATAGATATCGGTCCGGAAGGTGGAGACGCAGGCGGCAATATTGTTGCTCAGGGCACCCCCGAACAAGTTGCGGAAACGAAGGATTCATACACAGGAAATTTCCTTAAAGATAAATTGAATATAAAATGAGAAGTATCATATATATAGTATTGACTACAGTTGCTGCAGGTCTGACTATGCAGTCGTGTGTCAAGAAAAACGAAAGGTCTCTGCGCGGAGAAGCGAGAGACCTGTTTCTTAAAAGCAGTGGAATCGCCAAAGCATACCTTGACAGCATGGCGTATGCGACCGACAGCTCTACTCTTCTTTCATTGTGTGAAAGATATGATGACACGATAACCAGGCTTAACTATGAGTACAAAGCCGGTGCCGACTATGAAATGTCTGAAGGTGAGAATGACACCTTGACGAATCTTACCTTCAGATTCATCTCTTTACGCGACTCATTGCTTCAACGATACGCAAATCCTGCCAAAATAGACCCGGATTCAACCACGCGCGATTCCATAAAAATCACTTCCCCTCACGGATGACTTTCATCTCGCATTGTGAGCAATCAAACATAAGTCGGAATCTGTTTCGACCTGATTCTATATAAAGCGGCTCACTGGCACCGGACAACGTGCCTGAACCGTTCTTTATTTTCTTGCAGCAGCCCAACTCTCTGCGGATGCAATAGCGTGTATTCATGACGACCATGTCTCCACCATTATCCGTTGTTGTCTCTATAGCTCTCGAAGCTACAACACAACCATGCGATCTATAAAAATCCTCCGCAAGAGTGTTTGCAACATTTTCATCAGATTCGAGTCGATGCGTCACATAACTTGCTTCCTTCTCAATTTTCCGGTAATTGAAGCAATATGATGCCTCAGCCGCGGCATCAAGGGCTTCTGTCAGTTTTCGTTTCAGAGCATTCAGCTGAGAGGCTGGAATATATGTATCCGGATGCAGTTCATTCCGGAAATTCCGCAACCTATAGATGGTATTCCCTAATTTTGACAAAACCTTCTCAGGCTGCATCTTCTTCTCAGCCCTGAATTTATCCACATCAAGAGCAATCCGGACCTCAACTTCTCTCTCATCGCTTGCTGAAACACCGTTTTCGTCAATGCTTATATCAACCGAAATATACCTTTTTGCCGTAGGCTTATCAAGTTCCGACTGCCATTCCCTATTGTATGTACGTCGTATCTCACATCCCTCCGGCAAACGGAAAGGACGCGCGCCCACAATGCGGCCACGCTCCACACGGTTGACTCGCACACCTTCGTATTCACCATCCGAATTGATAAAGCTTATTCCATCTCCGTTATTGAGTTCATTGATATTATCAATCCGTTCACCTAATGATTTCGGAGTCAGCAACGATGCCATTGTCTTTTGCTTTCTGCCCTCAAGGAAATAACTTGTGAATCCTCGGTTAAAACTTTTATCAGGATCCGGAACGAATGAGATCTCGCTATTGCCGTATGATGACCTGCAATACCTGTCGGGATGCGCTGAAATGAAGGCATCAATCAATTTACGGTAATATGCCGTTATATTCTTCACATATGCAACATCTTTCAGCCTCCCCTCTATTTTGAATGCTGACACACCTGCCTCAATCAGATCCGTCAGCATCATCGACGCATTGAAATCCTTAAGCGACAAAAGATATTTATCCTTGACAAACATGCGTCCCTGTGAATCCACAAGATTATATGGTAACCTGCACATCTGGGCGCATTCTCCCCTATTCGCACTGCGTCCGTTCTGAACGAAGCTTGCCCTGCAACGTCCTGAATAGCTTACACACAAAGCTCCGTGCACAAAGACCTCTACCGGAACTGAAACATTGTCACAAATCGCCTTTATCTCACTTATACCCAACTCTCTGGCAAGCACAATCTGAGAAAAACCCACATCCTCGAGAAACCTTGCTTTAGCAACATCACGTGTGTCGCACTGTGTGCTGGCATGCAATTCGATCGGTGGAATATCCATTCGTAACAGACCCATGTCCTGAACAATGATAGCATCCACGCCTGCGGTATAAAGTTCTCTGACAAGGCTCTCCACCTTTGCAATTTCATTATCATACACAAGGGTGTTTACAGTGACATATACCTTTGCGCGGAATTTATGGGCAAAACAAACGACTTCCGCAATATCCTTGACGGAATTTGCCGCACTTTTCCGGGCACCATGGCTTGATGCGCCCATATACACGGCATCCGCGCCATGAAGGATTGCCTCCATTGCCACATCTTTGTCGGCAGCCGGCGCAAGCAGTTCAAGTTTTCTCATCGTCTTAATGCTTGAACATCCTGTCAATGCTGCGCTTGTCTTCACGTTCACGTATTGACTGACGCTTGTCATACTGCTTCTTTCCACGACCGACACCGATTTGCATCTTTGCCAGCCCACGCTCATTTATAAAAACGCGCATCGGGACAATTGTAAAACCGACATCCTCTGCGGCTTTAGCAAGTTTCTGTATCTCTTTCTTGTTCAGCAACAGCTTACGATCACGTCTTGCCTCATGGTTATTGTAAGAACCATAAAAATATTCGGATATATTCATACCCTTGACCCAGACTTCTCCGTTTTCTACCATACAATAGGTATCGACAAGTGAAGCCTTGCCGTCTCGGATAGACTTTATCTCTGTGCCTGTAAGCACAATTCCTGCAACATACGTGTCCGAAATCTCATAATCGAACCTCGCACGCTTGTTTTTTATGTTTACGTGTTCTGCTTTCATATCTATAACGCCTCTACCGGCAACAGTTCGTTGAATATCCAGTTCCAGAAAATCGGACATCCGAGCATCAGAAACGAGAGCATTCCGCACGTTCTTGTTTCTTTCTCCGGCGACACTCTGAATAATTTAACGCCTTTACATGTAATATATATTGTCCATAACGGCAAAAAAGCCAGAATGGGACCTACAATCGGAAACAATCTGAATAATATATAGAAAACTGCCAGTGTCGACATGTTTATCATCACATATTCCTTACCATAATATGTATGAAGCGTTTTACGCGCCTCTCGGGGAAGTAGAAATTCTCCGAAGAGCAATACAGAAAAATATCCGAAAAAAAACGTTATGAATGTTATTACCGCAGGCACAAGCAGCGATGAGAGTGTCGAATCCGACTCATAAAACAATGCTGTAAATTCAGAGACAGCAGCCAGCCCCAATAGCGGGTAAAAACACCCGGCGGCAAACGAATCTACGGAATATTTGCTGCGCTTTACCGCTTTCCACCCGTCAACCGGGTTCGAGAGCACCTTCAATAATAATCCGAATGCAGAAGGTCTTGATTCGCAAGTATCGCCACGCCACGCTTCAGACTCCTCTTCTGTTTTGACTTCAATGTCATCGTCAGGCACCTCGTCATCTATAACATATTCCTCTGCTGAAGAATCCTTACGGTCTGGTTCTTCTTCAAGCACATACTCTTCTGTATTTGCGGAAATATCTTCTTCCTCAATGTTGTAGACATATCCGTCATTCTCCTCCTCCACTGAATATACGTTATCCTTCATATAATCACTCATATGAGTCCTATCTGTTCCTTAATCATTATTAATTTGTGCGAAATGGCATCTCAGGGTAAATCTATAGAGGGAGCGGCGGCAATACAGCCGTCGCTCCCCTTATTCAGAAAACTGTTATCTTATTCAGCACGGTCTTCATTAAGAAGACGAATCATTTCAATAGCACTTTTGGGGATACGAGTGCCGGGACCGAAGATTGCAGCCACACCTGCCTTGTAAAGGAAATCATAATCCTGAGCAGGTATCACACCTCCCGCTGTCACCATGATATCCTCACGACCAAGTTTCTTAAGCTCCTCTATAACCTGAGGAACGAGAGTCTTGTGACCGGCAGCAAGAGATGATACGCCAAGCACATGAACATCGTTCTCTACAGCCTGACGCGCCGCCTCTGCCGGAGTCTGGAACAACGGACCCATGTCGACGTCGAAACCACAGTCTGCATAACCAGTAGCGACAACCTTGGCACCACGGTCATGACCGTCCTGACCCATTTTCGCAATCATGATACGGGGCTGACGTCCTTCACGCGCTGCAAAATCAGCTACAGCCTTACGGGCTTCCTCGAACTCGGGATCACCCTTCTCTTCATTAGAATACACGCCTGAAATAGTTTTGATTACTGCTTTATAACGACCTACGACCGCTTCGCATGCATCCGAAATCTCACCGAGTGACGCACGAAGACCGGCAGCCTTGACTGCGAGGTCAAGAAGATTGCCTTTGGAGGGATCCTTGACAGCCTCTGTAATCTTGGCAAGCGCCTCCAGAACGGCAGCCTCATCGCGATCTTTCTTAAGCTCTTCAAGACGGGCACACTGCTCTTTGCGAACCTCTGTATTGTCTACCTCAAGGATATCAATGGGATCCTCATGGTCAAGACGGAATTTATTGATTCCGACAATTGTCTGTGTGCCTTTGTCGATTCGCGCCTGTGTACGGGCGGCAGCTTCCTCGATCTTAAGTTTAGGAAGTCCGGTTTCGATAGCCTTCGCCATACCGCCGAGTTTCTCGATTTCCTGAATATGTTCCCAAGCACGATGAGCGATTTCGTTGGTAAGAGACTCTACATAATAGCTGCCTCCCCACGGGTCAATCTGTTTGGTGACATATGTCTCGTCCTGAATGTAAATCTGCGTGTTACGGGCGATTCGTGCCGAGAAGTCGGTAGGCAACGCGATAGCCTCGTCAAGCGCGTTTGTATGCAAAGACTGGGTATGTCCGAGAACGGCTCCCATAGCCTCCACACATGTGCGACCAACGTTGTTGAACGGATCCTGCTCTGTCAGAGACCAGCCTGATGTCTGACTGTGAGTACGCAAGGCGAGAGACTTCGGATTCTTTGGGTTGAACTGCTTTACAATCTTCGCCCAAAGCATACGTGCCGCACGCATTTTGGCGATTTCCATGAAATAGTTCATCGAGATTCCCCAGAAGAAAGACAGACGCGGAGCGAAAGAGTCGATATCCATACCGGCGTTCACACCTGCACGAAGATACTCAAGACCATCTGCAAGAGTATATGCCAGCTCAATATCTGCTGTAGCTCCCGCTTCCTGCATATGATAGCCGGAAATGGAGATTGAGTTGAACTTGGGCATATTCTTAGATGTGTACTCGAAGATGTCTGCGATAATCTTCATAGAGAATGCCGGCGGATAGATGTATGTGTTACGCACCATGAATTCCTTGAGAATGTCATTCTGGATCGTACCAGCCATCTCGTCAAGTTTCGCACCCTGCTCAAGACCGGCATTGATATAGAAGGCAAGAACAGGAAGCACAGCGCCGTTCATAGTCATTGAGACAGACATCTTGTTCAATGGAATACCATCAAACAGAACTTTCATATCCTCAAGCGAACAGATTGACACACCTGCTTTTCCGACATCTCCTACAACGCGCTCATGATCGGCGTCATAACCCCTGTGGGTAGGAAGGTCAAATGCAACTGACAGACCTTTCTGCCCGGATGCAAGGTTGCGGCGATAGAATGCGTTTGACTCGGCAGCCGTAGAGAAACCCGCATACTGACGGATTGTCCACGGACGCAATGGATACATTGCACTGTAAGGACCACGCAGGAACGGAGGAATACCTGACACGAAGTCGAGATGTTCCATTCCCTCAAGATCCTCTTTGGTGTATATTGGCTTTACCGGTATGAGCTCCGCAGTCATCCATTCTTCACCGACCGCAGGCTTCTGACCTTTTCCGGCAAAGGTCTTTGTTATATCTATTTCTTTAAAATTCGGTCTCATGATTATTTGAGGAGTTTAGCGTTAAATCCGATAAGCGTGTCGAGCACATTTACTCTCACGTGAATGAAATTCTCTATGCCCTGAGCCTTGAGGTCGTCCATGCATGCGGGAGCACCTGCGACAACAAACATCGCGCGACCGTCAAGTTCCTTGAATGCTTCAGGAGCAAATTCGGCATATTCGTCATCACTTGAGCAAAGCACAACGATATCTGCGCCTTTCTCCATAGCGGCATCCACACCCTCCTTGACAGAGTTGAAACCGATATTGTCGATAATCTCATATCCGGCGCAACCGAAGAAGTTGGAAGAGAACTGGGCACGAGCAAGACGCATGGCAAGATTGCCGATTGTAAGCATGAACACTTTCGGACGATGAGCGGAACGCTCAGTGTCAAGACGAAGTTGCTCGAACTGGCTCGCAGCGCGGTCAAAGTTGAGTGATTCAACGGCACCGTCCTGAGCCTCGCCTGCATGACAGCCACATTTGCAGCAACCCTCTTCCTGAATTTTGTCGAGTGCTTTCTCGCTGAAATTAGGATACTGGTTTGTGCCGAGAAGATTCTCTTTGCGACGCGCTACGTCAAGATGACGTTTTACTCCTGATTCGTTTACTTTAGCCTGTATCTCACCCTTGGCAAGCATAGCGGCGAAACCGCCGTTGTCCTCTGTTTCATTGAAGACCTTCCATGCCTGCTCGGCAACAGAAGCTGTAAGAGTCTCTATATAATATGAGCCGCCCGCAGGATCCACAACCTTGTCAAGATGCGACTCTTCGCGGAGAAGTACCTGCTGATTGCGCGCGATTCTCTCACTGAACTCATCCGGACACTTGTAGCACTGGTCAAACGGCAGAGTTTCCAAGGAATCAACGCCGGCAAGTGCAGCGCTCATTGTCTCGGTCATGGAACGAAGAAGATTCACATGAGAGTCATACACAGTCTGGTTGAATTTGCTTGTAACCGCATGTACATACATTTTGCAGTTTTCTTCTGCTGCGTCATAAGCCTTAACAATTTCAGCCCACAGCATGCGGCCTGCGCGGAATTTGGCAATCTCCATGAAATAGTTGGAAGAAATACCCATGTTGAATTTGACACGCGATGCCACTTCATCGGCAGTCAGCCCGTTTTCTGTCATCAATGTAAGCCACTCGGCACCCCATGCGAGTGCATAGCCGAGTTCCTGAGTGATGAACGCACCTGCGTTGTTAAACATGAAGCTGTCTACCGCAAAGCAACGGAGACCTTTGATCTCTTTGACAACCTCATAAAGAGCCTTCCCTTCCTGAGCCGCATCCTTGGGGAACGGAAGACCGTGCTTGAGAAGACGGCGGAAAGGATTGTAGCCTATTGATCCTCGGAAATCGTTCTCAGCACCTGCTGCTTTCACAATCTTTACAAGCTGCTCGGCAACCGCAACTGCTTTGCCGGGACAGCATGTGATGTTGATCTCCACTTTCTTGAGGTCGATATCTTTGAGAACGACACTGAGATCCGCATCGTTCTTTCCATGGTGGAATGTGAAGCCAAGAGACTCCGCACCCCTGTCAAGAATATGACGGGCGTGCGCGTTCAGTTCCTCATCAGTCGAACCCTGAACTTCCTGACGAATCAGCCAGTCATTATTATCGCGA